>JABGTH010000279.1 GCA_018647275.1 Paracoccaceae bacterium | reverse complement strand
TTGTCAAAGATCTGGATTTTGATCTGGATGGCAAAGAGATCACGCTGGATTCATTGTGGATCAACATTCTGCCCCAAGGAGGCGTGCATACATCCCATATTCATCCGCATAGCGTGATCAGTGGCACCACCTATGTGAACATGCCCACGGATACGAGTGCGATCAAGTTTGAAGACCCCCGTTCTGCCATGATGATGGCCGCGCCCGTGCGTAAAAAGGACGCGCGCGACGAGATGCGCAGCTTCTTTTACGTGGCGCCTGATGTGGGAGATGTGTTGTTATGGGAAAGCTGGCTGAGGCACGAAGTACCGGTGAACATGGCCGAGGACGAGCGGATCAGCATCAGCTTTAACTATGGTTGGGGTTAAGTTGGCGGTGAAAAATTTCCCGCCGTTTTCGTTTCTGTAACCGTTCGGCCCGTAGCACTGAACTGGATGCAATTGATCTGACGGTGGCACCAAAATTATATTCAATCCATATTTCTAAAGGTGCCATGGGCAATGGATTACCCGAGCGTGATCTTGGTTCGTGTCCACAATATTGTGTTCTTGTGTCTTCGAAAATTATAAAGCGGATGTTTGAGGCTGACGAAGTCCTAGATCCAGTCAAAAAAAACTGGTTGAGATTGAAGGCACTGATGTCGTGGATTGTGCCAATGGGACAACGTACTTCCATCTTCTGTTCGATCATCATGAAATTGTTTACCCAAACGGGTTACCATCAGAGAGCCTATAACTTGGACCGCAGGCGTTAAAATCGATTTCAGCAGAAACGCGAAATGAGCTCGTGGCTTTTTCCCCGAAATTCTTGATCGAGATGTCTTTCAAGTTGACGCTAGGCTTTTTCTTTAATGGTAATCTTATCAAGAAGATGGTTTTTCGGCTTGCTAAAAGCCACCGGTCCTTCGCGGTGGAACGCTGGCAATTTATTCGAGCGTAAACCCGTAGTTTCCATCCAATATACACTGGTTTCAAATGCGCTGACGTAATAATTGGCTCTTGGTGTGCCAGCTCTTTATGTCGTTGAGCGAAGTGGCCGTATGGTTTTCAGAACAAAATAAATCACAGCAAAAATGAGTAAACCCGTCATGGGAATAGAGGTGCGTTGGTCGCTTGGTTGGTTAACCGATAGACGATGCCCTTGCCAAGGTCATGTGCAGATCTGCCGTTTCGATCGCCAAATTGTTGTCGCCGTATCTTTATTCTAGACATGTTCGCAATCAAGTGCATACCGTCCCTCAACGTTAATTTCAGGGAGCAAATCCACATGTCAGGCGAAACAAATTTGGATGAGTTGATCCGCTCAATGTCCGCAGTTCTGGTTGAAGGCCTTTATGTTTTCACCACCGTAAAAGCCCCCCAAGACCTGATGGGAATTGTCCCACGCATGATTTTTGGTGAGGCTGAGGGCACTACCTATATTTTGCTAAAGTCAGAGGCAGAGAAATTGGGGCTGGCGTATGAATTCCCATGCCGGATGATTACGCTTAATATCCATTCGTCCCTGGAGGCCGTTGGGTTTATGGCCCGCATTGCGACGGAGTTGGCCAAGCACAACATGGGCGTTAATCCAGTGTCAGGCTTTTTCCACGATCACCTGTTTGTCCCTGACAGGCGTGAGCAGGATGCGATGACTGTTTTGATGGAGATGTCAAAGCGCTGACCCGTGTCTTTGAATGTAGAAAAGGCCCGCAACTTGCGGGCCTTGAATTGTTTATACCAAACGTGAGTTTTCTTTCGCGGCCCGTACAAAGTCCTTGAACAAAGGATGTGGGGCGAAGGGTTTGGATTTAAGTTCTGGGTGGAACTGCACACCAATGAACCATGGGTGGTCTGGCCATTCGATAATTTCTGGCAGCGATCCATCTGGTGACATGCCTGAGAATACCATGCCCGCATCTTCGAGTCGTTTGCGGTATTTCACATCCACTTCATAGCGGTGGCGGTGGCGTTCATCAATTGCTGTCGTGCCGTAGATCTGTGCAACTTTACTGCCTTCAACAAGTGTCGCGTCATAGGCCCCAAGGCGCATGGTGCCACCTTTGTCGTCGCCGACTTTGCGGCTGACTTTGGCGTTGCCCTGTACCCATTCTTTGAGGTGGTAAACCACTGGTTCACAGCGTTTGTTACCAGCTTCATGGTCAAATTCTTCGGAACCGGCTGAAGTGATGCCTGCAAGATTGCGTGCGGCCTCGATCACGGCCATTTGCATGCCCAGACAAATGCCGAAATACGGGATGTTACGTTCACGGGCAAATTGCGCGGCTTTAATTTTGCCCTCAGTCCCACGCTCACCAAAGCCGCCAGGGACTAGGATGGCATGGAACCCTTCGAGGTGCGTTGCAACGTCGTCGGATTTGTCAAACACCTCGGCGTCGACCCATTTCACGTTGACTTTAACGCGATTGGCCATGCCGCCGTGTGTCAGCGCCTCTTTGAAGGATTTATAGGCATCTTCAAGTTGGGTGTATTTACCAACGATTGCGATTGTCACTTCACCCTCTGGCTGGTTCACGCGTTGAGATACATCGCGCCAAACCGTCAGGTCAGGTTTTGGGGCAGGTGAGATATCAAAGGAATCCAGAACAGCCTGATCCAGCCCTT
>JABGTH010000134.1 GCA_018647275.1 Paracoccaceae bacterium | reverse complement strand
CATTCAACAACGCCAAGGTTGCGTCACGTGTGCTCTCAAGGCAAATGCCTACCAGTATTTTTGGACCACTCTTAACTGCGGCTTCCATCAATGGGCGGTCAATTCGAACAACCTTGGGGTTGAATTGTGCGAAGCTATCAACCAGCAGGCCCAGTGTTGAACAGGTGCACAAAACTGCGACTGTTATCTGTAATTTCTCAAGAATTTCGTAGGTTTGTGCCGGGATACTCATCAACCCATCAGTCTGAGTTGATGCAAGCAACTCAGGCGCGACATGATGGGTGCGATTGCATTGGGGGGCGATTTCTTGAACAAGCGCTTCAAAGGTTTCAACGTGAACCTGAGCTGTATGGAAAAATACAATGTTCATTGAGGATCACTATGCTGTCTAGGCTGTTGGCTAAAGTAGAATGCATATAGCGGTCAATGAATAGAAAAACGTTCGTTTTGTGTAACTATTGTAAATGTGGGGTCGGATTGGACCGACCCCACTATGGATCTTAGTTCTTTGTTTTATCGACCATTTTACCGGCAGAAATCCAAGGCATCATAGCGCGCAATTTGCCACCAACTTGTTCGATTTGGTGCTCATCGTTTGAACGACGTGACGCTTTGATAGTTGGTTGACCAACAGCATTTTCAAGCATGAAATCACGAACGAATTTGCCGTTTTGAATGTCGTCCAAAACGCCTTTCATACGTGCTTTAGTCTCGTCGTATGGCAAGATACGTGGGCCAGAAACGTACTGACCGTACTCAGCTGTGTTTGAGATTGAATAATCCATGTTAGCGATCCCGCCTTCATAAATCAGGTCAACGATCAACTTGGTTTCGTGCAGACATTCGAAGTAAGCCATTTCTGGCTCGTAACCAGCTTCAACCAAAGTCTCAAAGCCCATGCGGATCAATTCTACGATACCACCACAGAGAACTGCTTGCTCACCGAATAGGTCCGTTTCACATTCTTCGCGGAAGTTTGTTTCGATGATGCCTGAGCGACCGCCACCAATTGCTGAGCAATATGACAGACCGATTTCTAGCGCTTTGCCAGATGCATCTTTGTCTACTGCAACAAGGCAAGGCACGCCGCCGCCTTTTGAGTATTCGCCGCGTACAGTGTGACCTGGGCCTTTTGGTGCCATCATGATCACGTCAACGCCAGCTTTTGGCTCGATTAGGCCGAAGTGTACGTTCAAGCCGTGTGCGAATGCGATTGCAGCGCCTTCACGGATGTTGTCGTGGACGTATTTGTTGTATGTTTCAGCCTGAAGTTCGTCGGGCATTGTAAACATGATCAAGTCAGCCCAAGCCGCAGCTTCTGCGATGCCCATAGTTTTAAGGCCTTCACCCTCGGCTTTTGCGATAGAGGCGGAGCCTTCGCGCAGAGCAACAACAACGTTTTTCGCGCCAGAGTCGCGCAAGTTCAACGCGTGTGCGTGACCTTGTGAACCGTAGCCTAAAATGGCGACTTTCATTTCTTTGATCAGGTTAACGTCGCAATCGCGATCATAATATACACGCATGTTTTATCTCCTAGATGTGAATTCTGGCGCGAATATAGGGGATAAAGTGAGTGAGTTCAGCGTTGTAATCAGGCTAATATTGTGCATAAATTTAACTTTAAATTCGCATATATGGACTTTTTGGTGAAAATCATTCTTGATGATCTCGATCGTAGCATCCTGCGACAATGGCAAGCAGATCCTACGCTGTCACCTGCTGAGCTTGCCGAGCGCTGTGGCTTGACTGTGGCCAAGGTCACGCGGCGCCAAACGCGGTTGCAAGAGGCTGGGGTGGTCAAGGGCATTGAGGCGGTGATTGATTGGGCGGCGCTGGGTTATGCATTCGAAGTCTCACTGCGTGTGACCTTGGACAAAACGATCGATCGCGCTTTTGACGAATTCATCGGGGCAGCCCGTGGCGTGCCGGAAGTGATTGAAATTCAGACCTTCTTGGGACGTGTTGACGTTCGCCTTTCTGTGATTGCTCGTGACATGGCGCATTATCAGCACATCTACAGGTCCAGTATTTTAACGCTGCCGCATATTGCTGATATCGAGGGCTTGATGCGTGTGGCCGAGATTAAGTCCAATGAGAGCTTGCCGTTATGATCGAGATTGATGACTTTGATCGCGCCTTGTTGCGTGCGCTGCAGCGTGACGCCAATCAAAGCGCAGGTGCGTTAGGGCGTGAGATTGGGATGTCCCAACCGGCCACTTGGCGCCGTATTCGACGATTGCAGGAGGCAGGCGCAATAAAAGGGCGCAGGTTGCATTTGGATGCAGAGGCACTGGGATTCGGGGTGACAGTATTCCTTGGCGTTAAGTTGGCGACCAAAGGGCGGGTGAGTTTGGATGATTTCGAGCGGGCGGTAAGTGCGATCCCTGAAATTCAAAAAGTCGAACACGTTTTAGGGTTCTATGACTATCGCTTGCGGGTTGTAGCACGGGACTTGTCTGATTTTGAAAGGGTTTTGCGTCGAAGGATCATGACGCTACCAGGTGCAGGTGAGGTAGAGGCCAATGTGTTGCTAAGCGAAGAACGCCGACCTGGTCCGCTTTGAACCTTTTCGCGCCCTGATCAATTTTTTGTTTATTGGGCATCAATTCAGAAGTTGCCCTTGGCGCACGTGGCTTCGGCGCATAGGGTCAAATGATGAAACTATTTCTCATTACAGCGCTCACAATGATGGCCTTTGCATTCAACTCAATCCTCAACCGCATGGCGCTTGATGGGGGACATATAGATCCGTCCAGCTTTGCAGCTGTGCGGATCGTTGCGGGTGTG
>JABGTH010000155.1 GCA_018647275.1 Paracoccaceae bacterium | reverse complement strand
TCCCCATCGCGCGCCCCGCGCGTTCAAATCACATCCCCAACCTTGTAAACCGTAGCAGCCAGCGCAAGGCATTTAACCCGCGCTGGACTTCAGGTTGAGAAGGTTTTGACACCATTTGATACCACTCCCAAATATCTTGAACGCATCAATGCGCCTAGAGCCATTCAGGTATGGTATCTCGATTAATCATTTCGTCAAAGGTTGGGCGTGCGCGGATAACCGCAAATTGATCACAGTTGACCAAAACCTCAGGAACCAGTGGGCGACTGTTATATTCGCTCGCCATAACAGCACCATATGCACCGGCACTCCGAAAAGCGACCAAATCACCTGACTTCATCGGTGCCATTTCGCGGTGTTTCGCGAATGTGTCACCAGACTCACAAACCGGACCAACAATATCATATTTTGCCATTTTAATACCAGCTGCAGCTTCAACAACAGGTACGATATCATGGTGTGCATCGTACATTGCAGGACGGATCAAATCGTTCATCGCACCGTCAATGATTAAAAACTCACGGTCTTCACCTTCTTTGACGTAAATCACTTCGCTGACCATCAGGCCCGCATTGCCCGCGATCAGACGACCAGGTTCAATTTCGATTTCGCATCCCAAATGGCCAAGCGTACGTTTCACCAAAGCACCGTAATCACTTGGCAATGGCGGGGCTTCGTTTGAACGCTCATATGGAATACCCAAACCGCCACCTAAATCCAGACGTTTGATGTTGTGGCCTTGGGCACGCAACTCTTCGGTCAGTTCTGCCACTTTATTATAGGCGGCCTCAAACGGTGCCAAATCTGTTAGCTGGCTGCCGATGTGAACATCGATGCCAATGACATCTAACCCCTTCAGCGCGCCAGCCATGGCATAAACTTCATGAGCGCGCGAAATTGGAATACCAAATTTATTTTCTGATTTTCCAGTCGCAATCTTGGCGTGAGTTTTAGCATCAACATCAGGGTTCACACGAATGGTGATCGGCGCAACGACACCCAGCTCAAGCGCGACAGCGTTCAGCACCTGCATCTCAGGTTCCGATTCCACGTTGAATTGGCGGATACCACCGGCCAACGCAAGACGAATTTCATCAGCCGTTTTACCGACACCAGAAAAAACAATGCGGTCACCCGGAACACCTGCGGCTTTGGCCCGCATGTATTCACCACCAGAGACCACATCCATGCCTGCACCAGCATCGCCCAACGTCTTAAGGATCGCTTGGTTGCTGGCCGCTTTCATCGCGTAGCAGACCAGATGGTCCATACCTCCAAGCGCATCATCAAACAGCTTAAAGTGGCGCAGCAATGTCGCGGTTGAGTACACATAAAATGGCGTGCCCACGGCGGCGGCAATCTCGGCCACCGGAACATCTTCGGCGTGCAATTCGCCGTTTTTATATAAGAAATGATCCATACCCGTGAATAGCCACTAATTAGGGGCCAGATCAATGGCAACTGGCCTATATTGCAGCCCGCGTGCGTAAAAATAGATACAGTGGCAGACCGCATGAAACGCCGATGCAGATCGTTGCTGGAATTGCGATCAAACCGATCCAATTGCGCCGCACGGTGACTTCGGCAATGATCCATACGGTCAGCGCGATAAATGCAATTGTTAAATCCCAGACCAAACCGCTAGACGCCGCATTCACATGCCACGCATCAACCATACCCATAAGGTCGAAACCTTTTTGGGCAAACCACTGAATAAAGTAATACATCGGATGGATAGCGCCCCAGATGGCGAGGGCCAAATAGATCATTCGCAACGGTGACGGCATCAAATTAGGTTCCAATTGACAAACAACTGACCCTTACTTGCGCCAAGGTTTACAACCGTCTTCACGCCACCTGAACCAACGTTAATACCAGCTTTGGAACTAGGCTTAAGCGGCGCACCATCTACGCCGCAAGACGCAAGTGCTGCCACTGCAATAAGGGCAATAAAACGGATCATTTCAATATATCCTTCCAGCGCTGCACCTGAATGCGCACTTGCGCAGGTGCTGTTCCGCCATACGACATACGCGAGTCCACGGAATTTTGAACGCCTAGGACGTCAAAGACTTCGGTTGTAATATGTTCGTGGGCTGATTTCATATCTTCAAGGGTCAGATCGGGTAGATCGCAGTCTTTGCTTTCAGCAAGCGCGACAAGCGTTCCGGTCACGTGGTGCGCATCGCGGAATGGCATGCCCAAAACGCGAACCAACCAGTCTGCCAAATCTGTTGCGGTGCTAAACCCCGACCCAGCGGCAGCTTTTAAGCTATCACAATTGGCGGTCATATCTTTGACCATACCCTCCATCGCAGCCATCGCCAGCATCCATGAATCAGCCGCATCAAAAACTTGCTCTTTGTCTTCCTGCATGTCCTTGGAATAAGCCAGCGGCAGCCCCTTCATCACCATCATCAATCCAGTATTTGCACCATAAATCCGACCCACTTTGGCGCGGATCAATTCCGCAGCATCCGGATTTTTCTTTTGTGGCATGATTGAAGAGCCCGTCGAAAAACGGTCCGACAATGTAACGAAACGAAACTGAGCAGAGGACCAGATTACCAATTCTTCAGCAAAACGGGACAGGTGCATTGCAGTGATGCTTGCCACGTTTAGGAAATCCAAAGCAAAGTCACGGTCGGACACTGCGTCCAGTGAGTTGGCTGATGGACGGTCAAAGCCCAAAGCTTTAGCAGTCATGTGTCGATCAATTGGGAAAGACGTGCCCGCAAGTGCCGCAGCACCGAGTGGGGATTCGTTCATACGCTTGCGTGCATCCCGCACACGGGACAAATCACGGCCAAACATTTCAACATAGGCCATCATATGGTGGCCCCATGTTACAGGTTGCGCGGTTTGAAGGTGCGTAAAACCAGGCATTACCCAATCGGCCCCTGCTGCTGCTTGCCCCAAAAGGGCTTGGATCAAAGCAATCAAACCAGCTTCGGCGGCGTCGAATTGATCACGCACCCATAGCTTAAAGTCAGTAGCCACTTGGTCATTTCGCGAACGACCTGTGTGCAAACGGCCTGCAGGTTCGCCGATAATTTCTTTCAAACGGCTTTCCACATTCATGTGAATGTCTTCCAGCGCGTTTGAGAACTGAAACGTTCCACCCTCAATTTCTGACAAGACCGTGAGAAGGCCTTCACGAATGGCTTCAGCATCACTATCTGTAATAATGCCTGTCGTAGCCAACATTGCGGCATGGGCGCGCGAGCCTTTGATATCTTGGGATGCCATGCGCTGGTCGAAACCGATTGAAGCATTAATTGCCTCCATAATCGCGTCGGGCCCAGCGGCAAAACGGCCGCCCCACATGGTATTGCTGGTTTTCTTTGTCATCGTCTGACCCTTCGGAGGGAAAATGAAACATTATATTGCTGCGATCATGTATACGGCGATTGCCCTTGGTGCCACCCCTAGCTTTGCAGACTCGTCCGCAGCAGCAGCTTTTCGCAGCGGTGACATGAGAAAATTAGTGTTCCATTCAACGCCAAAAGCGACGTCAAGCGCTGCATTCTTTTTGCCAGACGGCGGCGGCGAGAAAACCTTAGACAGCTACAGCGGCAAATATGTCTTGGTTAACTTTTGGGCAACATGGTGTGCACCTTGTCGCAAAGAAATGCCGATGCTGTCAAAGCTACAGGCCGAATTTGGTGGTGACAACTTTGAAGTCGTAACGATCGCAACAGGTCGCAACACCCCTGCGGGCATTAAAAAATTCTTCGTGGATTCAGGTATTACAAACCTTCCACGGTATCAGGACCCCAAGCAAGCACTTGCCAGCCAAATGGGTATTTTTGGATTGCCTATCACGGTGATCATGGACCCAAACGGCGAAGAGATCGCAAGACTGCGTGGCGATGCCAATTGGTCGTCTGACAGCGCAAAAGCGATAATCGCAGAGCTTGTCAAATCCGAGTGAGTGGTGCCACGAGGTTCACTATCGCAGCTTCAGTCGCTGAAAGGTTACGACGAGCGTAGCCACCGTAAGTATGAGAATCACATTCCAAGTCAGGGAATTGCGCAACAGCTGTTTGCGATCAAACGCCTCAAGTGCCTTGAGGGCTGCACTAGCTGGATGGAAGCTTTCGGTTTCCACTCCGTTTGCCCAGAGCATTTGATGCTTCGACAGCAGCAAGTGGATACATGTAACTTCCTGAACGCTCACATTAACTGTCACAGCCTTGCTGTTGATCAAATTCTTTACCGCGACCAAGATTTCGGGCGTATTGAACATGGCCATTACCTCATC
>JABGTH010000097.1 GCA_018647275.1 Paracoccaceae bacterium | reverse complement strand
TTTTGTGTACTGCATCAAGCCGATGAATGCGACGATTGACAGGATCGCAAGTATACAAATCAGAATTCTATCGTAGGGCATAATCAGACGGAAATCATAGTTGAAAACCCCGTCGACAATCTTAGGAACACCGCGTTGCTTCTCACCGAAAACCAAAAGGATCACGGCATCGAGGAAGAACGCGATACCGGCAGCCAGAAGCATTGTGCTTTCTTCGCGCGCTGATCCTTTTATGACCGGTGCAAAGAGAAATCGTTCAATCAGCGCGCCTAAGATCGCCAAAGTGACACACGACATGACAAGGGCCAAAACGAACGGAACGCCCCACTGGCCGTAGAATGTATAGGTGACAAAGCCACCAATCACATACATCTGCCCGTGGGCAAAATTGAGGACGTTCATCAAGGCGAAAATCAGGGTCAGACCAAGCGCGATCATCGCGTATTGGGCCCCCAGATAAACGCCATTGGCCAGTATCTGTTCCATGTTGGTTTTCTTTCGTGGAAAAGCCCCGGGCCACATTGGCCCGGGGAAGCTCTGCTCAGGAGAGGTCCAAAAGCAGAAGGGGACGTTTAGTCGACTTCAGCAACAAACAGCGTTTCAAACGCGCCGTCCTGATAGACATTAACTACCAATGGCACTGCAACCTGACGCTTTTGACCGAAGGAAGACATGCCTACATAACGCAGTTTCGCATCGCCGTTCATGTAAGGATTTGGTGCTTCGAATGTGTCCATTGTCGCTTGGAACGCATCCACATCGGTAATCGCGGATGGGTCGGCCTTCAGGGTCTCGAGGATATACTCCAACGCATATACCTTGGTGTTGGACTCGTCGTTATACTCGCCAAACATATCTGTGTAACGCTGAACAAATTCGTTCATCATTGGCGATGCGAGCTCTGGTGTGGACGCGCCACCGACAGATATGAACCCGTTTGCCAGATCACCGGCACCTTCAGCTAGAACACCCGCATCTTGTGCGGTTTCTGTCGAGATGACGCCTTGGAAACCCAATTCGCGCGCGGAACGAATCAGCTGGGGTGCATTCGCAGGCGAAACACCGGACAACACCAGCAGATCAGGACGGGAGCGCATGACGGGCGTCAAAACAGGCGTAAAATCTGTCGTATCAACCTGATATGTCACATTGTCCGAAACAACTTCCATACCCAGCGCTGTTGCGGCTTCGACGCCACCATCGCGCTGGCTCAGCGGGTCAGATTCGTTTGCTGCAATGAAGGCGACCGTTTTGACGCCCTTTTCCTCCATCAGGTATTTGTAGATCGCAGGGCCGGACTGGTAGTTGGCAACCATACCCAAAACGGCGTTCGAAGCCGGAGCTTGGTAAAGCGACTTAGGAAACGCATATGGGAAATACATAATCCCGTTGGATTCAGCCACGGGGCGCACAGCTGCCGCGCCGTCGTCAACGTTTGGGCCAACGACATAGTGGATGCCCTCTTGGGCCATTTTCTCCATGCCCGCAATCGCGCGCTTGGGGTCTTTTTGGTCATCAAAGGACACGATTTCAATGTCATAGGTCGTGCCGCCGATGGTGTAGCCTCCGGTCTCATTGATCCATACTGCACGTGCTTCCATTGAACGTTGGTTGGAAATGCCCCACGCCGCTGCAGGGCCACTGGTCACGCCAACAAAGCCAATTTTCAAAACAGTATTTTCTGCAAGTGCAGTTGTTGCTTGAAGTGCGGTCAGCGTCACCGCTGTCAAAGCCGCTTTCATAAGTGTTCTACGTTGCATTCTTAACTCCCGTTGAATTCATTTAAGGCGCGTTTTGCGCCATTCTTGGTCGGCAGTTAGATGGAATCTCCATGCATGCCGCATCGACAGTTCACGATTGTTAACAATCTTTGTCAACACAGTTGTCATTTTTGTCGACAAAATCTGGCGCTTGGCCTTACACTGAATGAAGTTTAAGCGTTTGCGGCGAGCCAATGACAAAAAACCAATCAACCATGAAAGTGATCCTGTGTCCTCCAATCATCAGCAAAACAGCATCGCTACATCGGTCCCAAGTTCGGGATCAGATGAAAGCATTATTGTTGAGCGCATATACAAGGCGGTCATGGAACAACGTTTGGCACCGAATACCAAACTGAGTGAAGCGCGCCTCTGTGAGACATTTGGCGTTGGTCGCATGCGTGTTCGGCGTGCACTTCTTCTCCTCTCAAGTCAGGGCATCATTGAGCTACAGTCAAATCGTGGTGCCTATGTTGCTTGCCCTGACAAGTCCGAGGCAAACGATGTCTTCGCAGCCCGGATGTTGATTGAACCACCACTCGTTCGGCAGCTGGCGCAGAACCCAAATGATATTGATCTGGCACTCCTAACCGACCACATTGCTCTCGAGGATGCTGCCCGTGAGAAGAACGAGCGCACCGAGATCATTCGTCTGTCTGGTGAATTTCACACAAAGCTCGCTCAATCGACGGGAAACAAATTCATCTTCCGAATGATGCGCGAGTTAGTCACGCGAACATCACTCATTGTCGGCCTCTTCGGATCATCCGAAAACGCTAGTTGTCCAGATGATGAACACAGCAACATCCTGAGGGCCATCCGGTCACAGAACCCTGAAATGGCCGAACAGCTTCTCATATCTCACCTGAATCACATTCAGAGCGGCCTTGTCATGAAATCGCGGCAGGAGCCTCAAGATGACTTAGCAGCTATTCTTCGATCGGATTGATCCAGGGAATGTCCGAGCTCTGTTGGCGATCAGAGACCGTTACTTTTTCCCCATGTAGGTCCTTGCTGTAAAACGACTGGTTTTCTGCCCCTGCTCAAAGCTGTCACTCGTGCGTCGCGCAGCATCGATGACTCTGGGCTCATTTCTGCTGTTCGCTGCGCTTTGGTTGAAGGTCC
>JABGTH010000137.1 GCA_018647275.1 Paracoccaceae bacterium | reverse complement strand
GGCCGTAGCCAGTCTGCTTATAGCTGCGCTTTGGCTTGGATTTTTCTGGGCAACCAACGCTTCGAGTTTTCTATGACAGCTGTGGTAAAATTTCAGAATCTGACCTTGGGATATGATCGATTGCCCGCGGTGCAAGAATTAGATGCAGAGGTTCAAGAGGGAAGTCTTACGGCTGTTGTTGGTCCGAATGGGGCAGGAAAATCAACCTTATTGAAAGGTGTCACTGGAGCACTTTCTCCTCTGGACGGCAGTATTTTGATTGATGGGTTTCGTCGAGACGAAATTGCATATTTGCCGCAACAATCCCAGATTGATGGAAGCTTTCCGATTTCAGTGATTGATCTTGTTGTAATGGGGCTTTGGCATGAAATAGGTGCTTTTGGACGGTTGAGCCGTAAGTTGCGTGTGCGCGTGGATGCCGCTATCGCAGCAGTGGGTTTGACGGGATTGGAAAAACGGACCATTGGATCGTTATCGGGTGGGCAAATGCAGCGGGCATTGTTTGCAAGACTGCTTTTGCAAGATGCGCGTCTTGTCTTGTTGGATGAGCCCTTCGCCGCAATCGATGCAAAAACGATGGCAGATTTGATTGATCTGATCAAACGCTGGCATTCTGAAGGACGCACCATTCTTGCAGTTCTGCATGATTACGCTACGGTTGGTACACATTTTCCTTTTACCATGATGTTGGCGCGTGAGCTTGTGGCCCATGGGCCAACCGCGCAGGTTTTAACTGCAGAAAATCAGTTTCGTGCGCGGCAAATGTGCGAAGCCTGTGCAGAAACACCACATGTCTGTGGAAAGAGTGCAGCGTGATCTGGGATTTGTTCTTGGCGCCTTTTGCGGATTTTGGCTTCATGCGCCGCGCCCTATTGGGTTGTATCGCCGTATCAGTTGGCGCCACGCCTGTTGGGGTGTTTCTGATACTTCGGCATATGAGCTTAACCGGTGACGCAATGGCGCATGCTATTTTACCGGGCGCCGCGGTGGGTTATCTGGTCTCTGGTCTTTCGCTTGGTGCAATGACGATTGGAGGTTTAGCAGCAGGAATGGTCGTTGCACTGGCCTCTGGTTTCGTGGCGCGGGTGACTTCGCTGCGTGAAGATGCAAGCTTGGCTGCCTTTTACCTGATTTCATTGGCCATCGGCGTTTTAATCGTCTCAACGTATGGTAATAACGTCGATTTGATGCATGTATTGTTTGGAACGGTACTTGCTTTAGACGATACGGCGCTCACTTTGCTTTGTTCCTTTGCGAGCGTTTCGCTTCTGGTATTGGCTATATTGTTTCGACCTTTAGTGCTAGAATGCGCTGATCCTCAGTTTTTGCGCTCTGTCAGTAAGTTAAGCGCGATCACCCATTTTGTTTTTTTGGCGCTTGTGGTGATGAACTTGGTAGCCGGGTTCCATGCGCTTGGAACCTTGATGGCGGTAGGCATCATGATCTTACCAGGTGCTGCGGCCAAGTTTTGGGCTGAAACGATCGCTGGGTTGATCGCCGTCGCTGCGTTGATTGCGATGCTCTCTAGCGTGATCGGGCTACTCTTGTCATTTCATTACAGTCTGCCATCGGGGCCAGCAATCATTCTAGCTGCAGGTATCGGCTATGGGCTGTCGCTTATCTTTGGGCCAGTCGGAGGCGCAATTGCGCAAAACTTACCACGCCGAAATTTTAAAACCTGAAAGGACTACTATGACGTCTCTACGTTCTACTTTGAAATCTGCCACGGCTCTTGCCGCTTTTACACTATCTTTTCCAATGGCCTCTTGGGCTGAAGAGCCCATTCCCGTTGTCGCGACCTTTTCGATTCTTGGAGACATGGTCGAACGTATTGGAGGCGAACATATCGCATTAACAACGCTGGTTGGACCAGATGGCGATACGCATGTCTATCAACCAACACCAAAGGCGGCGCGCTCGGTGGCAGAGTCTGATGTGTTGTTCTTAAACGGTCTTGACTTTGAGGGTTGGTTGGAACGCCTAGCGGAAGCTGCATCATTTGATGGTGCCATGGTTGTAGCAACAAACGGTGTTGTTCCGATTGCCTTTGACGATCACGATGATCACGATGACGAGAAGCACGATGATCATGACGATCACGATGATCACGACGACGAGAAGCACGATGACCACGCTGGACATGATCATGGCGCATTTGACCCGCATGCGTGGCAGAGCCTCGAAAATGCTGTAATCTATGCCAATAACATCGCTGCCGGGCTTGCTAAGGCGGATCCTGAAAACGCCGGAGATTATTATGCTAATCGTGCCGCGTTCGTTGCTGAGGTAGAGATGCTTAGTGCTGATATCGAGGCGATGATGAAAAGCTTGCCTGCAGATAAAAGAACAGTGGTAACGCCGCATGATGCGTTTGGATATTTTGCGGCAACATATGATCTGACCTTTGTTGCGCCGCAAGGGATGAGCACTGAAAGCGAAGTCTCAGCCGGTGATGTGGCTGCATTGATCACACAAATTCGCGAAGAAAGCATTTCTGCAGTGTTTATCGAATCGATCACTGATAACCGTATGATGGAACAGATCGCAAATGAGACGGGCGCAACGATTGGTGGAACGCTTTATTCTGATGCGCTTTCTGCAAAAAGCGGACCTGCATCTACCTATCTTGATATGATGCGCCATAATGCGACGACGCTTTTCGACGCGTTGGAGAACTAACTCATGAAAGAGCCACGCGTTCCACTAACATTGCTCACAGGATTTCTTGGTGCCGGCAAAACCACTTTGCTCAACGCCGTTTTATCCGATAATTCTGCTGGGCGCGTGGCTGTTATCGTAAATGAATTTGGCGAAGCAGGATTGGATCATGATCTAATCGAAGAAAGCAGTGAAGAGATTATTTTAATGCGATCGGGGTGCTTATGCTGTTCGGTACGCGGGGATTTGTCGAAAACTATTTCGGATTTGTTTGAGCGCCGCACACAGAATGAAATTGCATTTGAACGTATTGTCATCGAAACCACCGGACTGGCCGATCCTGGCCCGATTTTACAGACGTTGTTGGTAGACAATTTCCTTGCGAAAAACACCCGGATGGACGGCGTTGTAACGGTTGTAGATGCTGCGCATGCGGCTGCAACGCTTGATGCGCAATTTGAGGCCGTGTCTCAAGCGGCTATGGCGGATCTAATTGTTCTAAGCAAAACCGATCTCGTAAGCCCTGCTGATGTGGAGAGTTTGGAAATCCGCTTATATGGTTTGAACCCTGGCGTAACTATCATCCGTTCCATCTTGGGAAAGGGTTTGTTTGGAAAATTATGGGGGTTAAGCGCGCTTCATAACAACGCCACAAAGCGAGAAGCTTTGAATTGGACAATCGGTGAAAAGCCGCAATTTGAAGCGCTTGCAAATTTATCAGGTTTCGCCCCCGCCGCGCAAATATCGGCGCCTTTGCCAGCGCATGATACGCGGATTGGATC
>JABGTH010000225.1 GCA_018647275.1 Paracoccaceae bacterium | reverse complement strand
CCGTAAACGATCCGTGGACTCAAGTCCATTCGAGGGACGTATTGTCGAGGCAGAAAAAAGCCCGGCTCACCATTAGCAGCCGAGCAAGTATCAGAGACGCTAGTAGGCAGGCAGGGGGTCTTTGTGTGGTAACCTTAAACCGCTAGGGGAAGAAGCGATCGTCAGGGGTTGCGATGGCAAACTGGTTACGTGGCCAACTGGCGCAGCATGTCAAATGCATCGATGGTTTTGCGGGGCTGCGAGCGTCCTGCGCGTACGATCGGGGAAGGGATGCCGAGTCGAACAGACGATAAGCCGGGATTGCCGCTAAATCGGTGCAAGGCTTGGGTACTGAGACCCTTCGCGTCGTCTTTAAAATTATGTCGATGGGAGCATTGTTGGCGCAAGCAAAGCTGCGTGACGATGTTCCTGCGTATACTGTCGCCAAAGCTTCAAAACTTTGGTTGGCGGCATTATAAATTACGCTATTTAATTCCATGGCTTGGTTTTGCATTTCAGTCACCTGTAATTTTTTACATACTATGGTGACACTGATGTGGGGACGATTTTCGTCGTTTTTAGGGGAAATAGTTTTTAGGGGAAATAATAGTTTGGTCCCATCACATGACTGTGACGCCAAATCTAATCAAAACTTCAGGAAAAACGCAAAGCTCGCTTTGGCCGCTGCAGAATTCTGGCATTTTCCGTTGCTGGCGTAGGGCATCATTCAACCATGACTTTTGATGCCGTTTCCCGCATGCATCCGCTGGGAAATCGCTGCGGCAATGTAGAGTCACTGCGCCCATGTCTGTGGACAATAAACAAAGGGCGGTCTGGCTATTTACCTGTCGAAAATCAACACCTGAAATATGCAAAGCGAGGGTCCGTAAATCGTTAATCATTTCAGATACTCCTTTTATTTTTAGTCAAAATAGAGGGAAACTTAATTGTTTTTTCGCAATATTTTGCACCCTTGCACCCTTGATGCTGCAATTCTTGTGCCCAAATAACACCTGAGGCCTACGACGTTGTATGCTGCCCAGCGGGTGCAACATGAGCAGGCGCTTTGAAAAGGAGATACTCGATGGACCTTAGTAAGTTCACGGAACGGTCGCGCGGTTTTATTCAAGCGGCCCAAACTATCGCAACGCGCGAAAGCCATCAGGGATTGACCCCAGAACACATTTTAAAAGCACTGATGGATGACGATCAGGGACTGGCAACCAATTTGATTACTGCTGCGGGCGGCCAGCCTGCAATCGTGGCTCAGGCTGTTGAAACGTTGCTGGGCAAGCAGCCGAAGGTCACAGGGGATGCGGCGCAGATCTATATGGACAGGGCAACGGGCAAGGTTTTGGCTGAGGCTGAAGCGATCGCGAAGAAAGCGGGCGATAGTTTTGTACCGGTAGAGCGTATGTTGATGGCGCTGTGCATGGTTAAGTCCGGCGCAAAGACTGCATTGATCGATGGCAAGGTGAATGCGCAGGCATTGAATGGCGCGATCAACGATATTCGCAAGGGGCGAACTGCAGATACCGCAAGTGCAGAAGATGGCTACGAGGCGTTGAGGAAATACGCCCAAGACCTGACGGCCCGCGCAGAAGAGGGAAAGATCGATCCTATTATTGGTCGCGATGAGGAAATCCGTCGCGCTATGCAGGTGCTTAGCCGTCGTACAAAGAACAACCCAGTTTTGATTGGTGAGCCAGGTGTGGGTAAAACCGCAATTGCAGAGGGTTTGGCCCTGCGCATTGTGAATGGGGATGTACCTGAATCTTTGCGTGGTAAACGCTTGTTGTCCTTGGACATGGGGGCCCTGATTGCCGGTGCTAAATATCGCGGTGATTTTGAGGAACGCCTGAAGGCGGTTCTGACTGAGGTGACCGAAGCCGCTGGCCAAGCTGTCTTGTTCATCGATGAAATGCACACCCTTGTGGGAGCAGGTAAAGGTGACGGCGCAATGGATGCCGCAAACCTGATTAAGCCGGCCCTTGCGCGTGGCGAATTGCACTGTATTGGCGCGACAACTTTGGATGAGTATCGCAAATATGTAGAAAAGGACGCGGCCCTTGCCCGTCGTTTCCAGCCTGTTGTGGTTGCCGAACCAACTGTCGAAGATACCGTTTCGATTTTGCGCGGCATAAAAGAGAAGTACGAGTTGCACCACGGTGTCCGCATTTCTGACGGCGCATTGGTTGCGGCGGCGACGCTAAGCCACCGTTATATCACGGATCGTTTTTTGCCGGACAAAGCCATCGATTTGATGGACGAGGCGGCCAGCCGTTTGCGTATGGAAGTTGACAGCAAGCCGGAGGAGTTGGATGCGCTGGATCGCGATATCATGCAAAAGCAGATTGAGGAACAAGCGTTGCATCTTGAAGATGATGCGGCCTCAAAGGATCGCTTGAAGATATTGGTTGAGGGCTTAGCTGAACTGCAAGAACGCAGTACTGAAATGACAGCGCAGTGGCAGGCTGAACGTGACAAGCTGGCGGGTGCCCGTGATCTGAAAGAGAAGCTGGACCATGCGCGCGCTGAATTGGAAATCGCCAAACGTGAAAGCAATTTGGGCCGCGCGGGTGAGTTGTCTTATGGCGTTATTCCAGAGTTAGAACGTTTGTTGGTTGAGGCCGAGGGGGGCGAAAGCGAAGCTATGGTGGCAGAGGCCGTGCGCGCCGAACAAATCGCAAGCGTAGTTGAGCGCTGGACTGGTATTCCGACCTCCAAGATGTTGGAAGGTGACCGCGAGAAATTGCTGCGGATGGAGGATCATTTGCATGGTCGTGTAATCGGGCAGTCGTCTGCGGTTCGTGCCTTGTCT
>JABGTH010000110.1 GCA_018647275.1 Paracoccaceae bacterium | reverse complement strand
GTGCTGTGAGAGGAGGGAGACGTTCTACCATAATTCAGTTTAATACAGCTTAACTGAAGAGATGAAAAGTCTCGTTTGTCAGCATATTTTTTAACGAGCATAACGGCATCAGATCAGAAACGCTGATGCAAAGGATTATGGAAATGTTTGAAATATCTTCACACGCTGATGTTCAACAAGGAATTAAAGCGGCACATGCAAGTCGCGCGCTGGCTGTAGAGGCCGCATGGAATTGGTTGTTTGGCAAGAAATCTTCCCGCTGAAGTATCGCTACCTTCTTACGGGATACGAAAAGGCCGATCTGTGGAAGCGGATCGGCCTTATTCTATTCGAAATGCCGATCAGACGAAGAACTGGCCGCCGTTGGCTGTGATAGTAGAGCCATTGATAAAACTGGCATCGTCGGATGCAAGAAACGCAACGCATCGCGCAATCTCTTCGGGTTCGCCCAATCGTCCAGTTGGAATTTGTGCGACGATACTATCACGCACTTTCTCTGGCACGGCCTTCACCATATCAGTTGCGATGTAACCGGGACAAATCGCATTTGCCGTGATGCCTGCACGAGCACCCTCTTGGGCAAGTGACTTCACAATTCCTAAATCACCAGCTTTGGTCGCTGCGTAATTTACTTGTGCAAACTGGCCTTTTTGACCGTTGATCGAGCTAATGACGATTACACGGCCGAATTTACGTTCACGCATTCCATTCCACAGTGGATGAACGGTGTTGAAGACACCATTTAAGTTCGTGTCGACAACCTCATGCCATTGTTGGGGTGTCATCTTGTGAAATGGAGCATCGCGAGTGATGCCTGCGTTTGCGACGACAACATCAATTGGACCTAGGTCTGCTTCGATTCGTGCAGTACCTGCGGCGCTTTCATTATAGTCTGCCACATTCCACTTATAGCTTTTGATGCCTGTTTCTTCAGTGAACTTGGCGGCAGCGTCATCGTTGCCGGCGTATGTGGCGGCTACAGTGTAGCCAGCATCTTTTAGCGTAATTGAAATCGCAGCACCGATTCCTCGGGAGCCGCCAGTAACTAGGGCTACACGTGACATTTTAAATCTCCTAAATTCTTCTCGCAATCTAATTACAAAATATAATATATATTAGCAATATAATTACGTAATGAAATTTGTTGATTTATTAAGTTATTGTTCAAAAACAAAAAAGGCGGGCACTGGCCCGCCTTTCCTGTGAATTTTAAAGTGCTTATGGTCGCTCAAGACACATTGCGACGCCCATTCCACCGCCAATACATAGGGTGGCGAGCCCTTTTTTCGCCCCACGGCGCTTCATCTCAAACAACAAGGTGTTCAAGATTCGTGCGCCAGATGCTCCAATTGGGTGTCCAATCGCGATTGCACCACCGTTGACGTTGACGACATCTGGGTTCCACCCCATTTCCTTGTTTACGGCACAGGCCTGGGCCGCGAACGCTTCATTTGCTTCAACAAGGTCTAAATCTTCTGCTTTCCAGCCTGCCTTTTCCAATGCCTTGCGACTTGCGTGAATGGGGCCAACGCCCATGATTGCCGGGTCCAGACCTGCGGTTGCATAGGACGCAATCCGTGCAAGTGGCTCAATGCCACGCTTTTCTGCATCATCTGCTGTCATCAATAGGGCGGCAGCTGCACCGTCGTTCAGGCCAGAGGCATTTGCTGCCGTCACAGATCCTTCCTTTGCGAAGGCTGGACGCAATTTCTGTATCGCAGTCATAGTTGCGCCGTGACGAATGTATTCGTCAGCGTCCACAATAATATCGCCTTTACGGGTCTTAACTGTGAAGGCTGCAATCTCATCCGCGAACCGTCCAGCAAGCTGTGCAGCTTCGGCTTTGTTCTGGGATGCAACTGCAAATTCGTCTTGCATGTCACGAGTGATTTTCCATTTCTCAGCAACATTTTCCGCAGTTTGACCCATGTGGTATCCGTTAAAGGCATCCCACAGCCCATCGCGGATCATCGTATCGATGTATTTCATGTCGCCCATTTTATGGCCTGCACGTAGATGCGCGGCATGGGGGCTAAGGGTCATGTTTTCTTGGCCACCGGCTGCAACGATTTCTGCGTCGCCTAGTTGGATGTGTTGGGCCGCCAGTGCTACCGCGCGGAGGCCCGAACCACAAACCTGGTTGATTGACCAGGCTGATGCTTCTTGGGGAAGGCCTGCGTTAATGTGGGCTTGGCGCGCAGGGTTTTGGCCCTGTGCTGCGGTTAATACTTGGCCGAGAATGGTTTCAGAGACTTCGCCTTTTTCAATTCCGGCCCGTTCGACGATTGCTTCCAATACGGATGTGCCCAAATCATGGGCTGGTGTGTTGGCGAATGCGCCGCCGAAGCTGCCCACTGCTGTGCGCGCGGCGGATGCAATGACGATGTTGGTCATGAAAATAAATCCTCTAATTTGTTTAAGTGTTAGGTAGTTTCGTTGATCTAAAAGTGGACCAACGCTCTACAAAAATGATATTAATATCATTTATTTGGGTGCGACAACTGGCTGCGAGTGAGATGCCGTTATGACGCATCCTGCACCGCACTGTTTTCGGCGAACCGTGGCCGGACCGACGGGGCACTGAAATAAAAGCCCTGCATGCAATCGGCACCTAGAGCGATTAGTGTTTCGGTCTCCGCTCGTGTTTCAACAAATTCCGCGACAGTGAGCATATCAAAATGTTTGGCGATATCTATCATCGCACGCACCAACGCTTGAATGTCTGGATCGCTATTGATGGACTTGATGAATTGGCCATCAATTTTGAGGACGTCAAACTTAAAGTCGTTGAAATAGCGAAGTGCTGTATGACCTGATCCGAAATCATCAAGGGCAAAGCTTGACACCCAAACGTTGGAGCTCGTCCATGAATTTCACTACTTTATGTGGTCCGCTCAAGGCCGAACTCTCTGTTATTTCAACCCTCAGCCGCTCTGATATGGTTTCGTCACGCTCAAGCCAACGGTAAAAATTGCGGTTCCATGGCCCAAATCTAATGCTGCGTGCGGACATATTAATAGACAGCCGCAGATCGGTTTTTTTTAAATAAGCTTTGCATACCCATGTTGAGCGATAGGGCGTCAATCCGCCGCCCCAACTCTGTATCTTTAATAACTTGGATGAAATCCTTGGCTGGAATAATGTAATCAGTTGCGTCCATGACGCTAATCAACCCTTCATAAAACCCAACCTGTCGTAGGCCACAGGACATCATGACGGGCTGGTACGCGAGCAGTGTTTGTTTATGCTGAATTGCGGTATCAACTATTTGAACCGTTTGGCTGTCACTTTTGGCAATCGCGATGTTGAGTGGGCTTTGCATTACGCCTGCAGCATCTTGCTTTTGTGTGTGTCGCTGGTTCATTTTGCGCCACTTCTTTGCAAAACGTTTTTATCACGTGGCTGGGTGATCTAATGACGACTTACGTGGCGCTTTTTGTGCTAATTGACGGACACTTAAATTAGAAAGTTATTTATCATGGAACGCTGCGGCTGGGTTGGGCTCGAACAAATTTACGTTGATTATCATGATGCCGACTGGGGCGTTCCGGAGTACGATAGCCGCGCGCTGTGGGAAAAGCTGGTTCTTGATGGGTTTCAAGCTGGTTTGAGTTGGCTCACGATATTGAAAAAGCGAGAGAATTTCCGCGCAGCGTTTGCAGGGTTCGACCCCGATATCATCGCGACTTGGGGTGAAGGTGACGTCGAACGCCTTTTGCAAGATGCCGGCATCATTCGTCATCGTGGCAAGATTGAAGCTACCATTGGCAATGCGCGGGTCTGGCAAAAGATTGAGCAGCGTGAAGGATTTGATACGTTTTTGTGGAATTATGTGGGTGGGGTACCTCTTCAAAATCATTGGGTGACCCAAGCAGATGTTCCTCCCTTTACCGAATTGTCGACACAAATTTCGAAGGATTTGAAGAAGGAAGGTTTCCGTTTTTGCGGGCCAACAATCGTCTATGCATTCATGGAAGCGGTGGGGATGGTTAACGATCATATTGTGACCTGTCCACGTCATGCAGAAGTTGCCAAACTAATCCGCTAAAACGCCGTTGACTCTGTGCCTGCGCCCCGTATAAGCGCAACTTCATTGGTGTTGGTGGCCCCTGCAAGGGGATGCCTGTCGGGGTTCGCTCAAAGGACAACGCCCTTCATAGCCAGAGATGGCACCCTTAGAAGGAGATCAGTCGTGACTAAACGTACGT
>JABGTH010000305.1 GCA_018647275.1 Paracoccaceae bacterium | reverse complement strand
TGAACTTGATCTAGCCCGCATCTAGCAGCACGTCCAGAAATGCGGCAGTAAATCGTTCTGCACGCCGTTCCCCCAGCAATCGGTTCATCGCATCCGCATCGCCAGACCGCATTTGAGCGACCTTGGCCAGCATCGAAGCAGAGCAGGTCAGCGGCTTGTCGATACCACCTTCACCACGGGTCAATTCGGCCTGAACTTCAAGCAATCGGTCATAGATAGACCCCGCATCACGTCCGGCCAGTTTGCGGCGTGTCGGGTGCATTTTGGCGGCTTCACCGTTGATGACCTCAAGAAACGCATCGCCATAGCTGTCTAGCTTTTTGGCACCAATCCCGCTGATCCCTGCCATTGCATCCAGATTGGCGGGGCGTTTCTCTGCCATCTCAATCAACGTTTTGTCGTTGAAAATGATATAGGCAGGGACCTTTGCAGCTTCTGCTAAACCACGGCGCTTGGCCTTAAGGGCACTTAGCAATGGGGCATCTTCGTCAGATACCATCGCTTTGACCGCTGGGCGGCGTGTGGCAGATTTGATCGTGTCACGGCGCAGCGAAATCTTGGCCTCGTCACGCAGAATAGGCAGCGCGGCATCGGTCATACGCAATGCCCCGTGACGTGTTGGATCAGGGCGGATCAAATCGTGACCCATCATCTGGCGGAACACCGCCTGCCACTGTGGTTTGCTGTATTCGCGACCAACGCCGTAGGTGGGCAAACTGTCGTGACCACGTTCGCGGATTTTTTCGGTTTGGGCACCCAGCAGAATGTCGATCAGATGACCAGAACCAAACCATTCTTTGGTACGCAAAATAGCGGACAACGCTTTGCGCACAGCGACCGTACCGTCGAACACATCCACAGGCGAATCGCACAGATCACACTTGCCACAGGTCACTTCTGTTTCATCAAAATAGGCCAGCAGGTTCTTGCGGCGGCATTCCAAGGCCTCAGCCAATCCAAGCAACGCATTCAAACGTGCGTGATCCGCTGCGCGGCGTTCGGGTGGGGCTATCCCTTCATCAATCTGATTGCGGCGTAGACGAATGTCTTCTGGCCCAAAAAGGGTAAGGGTTTCAGCTGGTGCGCCATCACGTCCAGCACGACCAATTTCCTGATAATAGGCCTCAATCGATTTAGGTAAGTCTGCGTGCGCGACCCAGCGGATGTCCGGTTTGTCGACCCCCATTCCAAAAGCAACGGTAGCAACCACGATCAATCCGTCTTCTTGTTGAAAACGGCGCTCTGCGATGCGTCTGTCTTCGGCGTCCATTCCGCCGTGATAATGCAAGGCCAAATGTCCCGCATCGCGCAACCCGCCTGCCAAACCTTCGGTCTTGGCGCGTGTCCCACAATAAACGATCCCCGATTGCCCTTTGCGCGCATCAGCGAAATCTAGAATTTGACGGCGCGGGCCATCTTTAGCGGCAAAGGCGAGGTGGATGTTTGGGCGATCAAACCCGTGTAAAAATTTGCTGGGGGCCTGTCCATCAAATAGCTTTTCGATGATCTCGATTTGGGTTTCAGCGTCCGCGGTTGCAGTAAAGGCGGCCACTGGCACGTTGAGGGCGCGGCGCAATTCACCAATGCGCAGATAATCAGGGCGGAAATCATGGCCCCATTGGCTGACGCAATGCGCCTCATCCACAGCAATCATATTCACACCAACACGGCGCAACATGCCCATAACGCCACCAGCGGCCAAACGTTCAGGGGCCATATACAGAAGCTTTAGATCACCACGTTCCAACCCCTCCCAAACCGCATCGGTTTCTTCGGGGGTGTTGCCAGAGGTCAAAGCACCTGCATTCACCCCGGCTTCTTGTAGCGCGCGCACTTGGTCGCGCATCAAAGCAATCAAAGGTGAGATAACGACAGTAACGCCGTCACGCAGCAATGCGGGCAATTGGAAGCACAGGGATTTACCGCCACCCGTTGGCATAATGGCCAACACGTTTTCACCCGCAGTTACAGCTTCAACAATATTTTGTTGGCCGGGGCGGAAGGCATCAAAGCCAAAAACATCGCGTAGCAACGTGGCAGCGCCGGTCATGCGGGGAACCTTGTATTTTTTAAGTTATCTGCTCTTACGGCTGACAATTTCACACTAAGATTCAGGGAACAAGAGCCTTAGGCAAATCCAAAGATAACCGGCAAGATATAAGTGCGCAGCGAAATCACGATGATCAGTGCCACAAGGGGTGCTAAATCCATCGGACGTGTATCAGGCAAAATGCGGCGGATGGGTTCGTACATAGGCTCTAACAAGCGGTTTAGGCCTTGCCAGATTTGCATCACCAAAGGTTGGTGAAGGTTCAAAACCTGAAAGTTGATCAACCAGCTCATGATGATGTGCGCGATCATCACAAAGTAAACGATCCCCAGGATCAATTGCAGTGGTCCGTAAATTGCCAACATCTTGTACATCCTTATAGCCTTGCCAATTACCTAAGGTCGCACGGCCCAAAGGGCAAGCCTGCGGCGATCCACTTGGTTGACCCTTTGCAAACAAATCAGCCATAGCAGCCCCAAAGGAGACTGCACATGTTCCCATTCGTTCGTATGATTAAAGATATCGTTTTAGCCCGCAATCTACCGCCCCTGGCTGATTTTTCTGAAACCCATGAGTCCACCCACATTTGTTGGCCGTGGGATATCGATTTCTTTGGCGAGATGAACAATGGGCGCGTGTTGACGATCTATGACCTTGGTCGCTTTGCATCGGCCCAACGCGGTGGTTTGATCAAGGCGCTGTATGTCAATAAATGGGGACTGGCGATGGCAGGGGCCATGGTGCGTTATCGCCGTCGTTTGACCGCGTTTGAACGTTTCACCATGCGCAGCCGTGCAGTATGTTGGGATGAACGGTTTATCTACATCGAGCAGTCGATGTGGAAACTAAACGGTGAATGCGCCAACCACATCATTTACCGCGCCGCCGTAACCGAAAAACGCCGCGCTATTTCACCCGTTCGCGTTGCTGAGGCGCTGGGCCATAACCCTATTAGTCCACCGATGCCCGAATGGATGCAGGCGTGGACAGCAGCCGAAGACAAACGCCCATGGCCGCCAATGTCAGAAGTTACCTGAAACCTTTCCTTGCGTCCATGTCATTGCCCCGTCCATAAACGTTTCAACACCTAATAAGGGATCTGGGGCATGTCGGACTTATCACTTAAAAAGCGGATTTGGGGTTGGTACTTCTTTGATTGGGCCAGCCAGCCTTATCATACCGTTCTAAACACCTTCATTTTTGGCCCGTTTTTCGCGTCCATCGCTGCCGTCTATTTCCTAAACCTTGGTTTGAACGAAGAGCTGGCAGATGCCAAAGCCCAAGCCCTTTGGGCGTGGAGCACAGCGTTGTTTGGGATCATCATCGCCCTAACCGCCCCCGTTTTTGGCGCGATGGCTGACAGCACAGGGCGTCGCATGCCGTGGATTGTGGGCTTTAGCATCATGTATGTCGTTGGATCGGGCTTTTTGTGGTTCACCGATCCTGCGGCCAGCAATCTGTACTGGATGCTTGCATCCTTCGGGATGGGGTTCATCGGCGCAGAATACGCGCTCATCTTTGTAAATGCGCAATTGCCTGCGCTGGGTACCAAAGAAGAAATCGGTAAGATTTCAGGCTCTGGATTTGCCTTTGGGTATCTGGGTGGTGTGGTTTCGCTGATCCTTGTTTTGGCGTTGATCGTGGAACAAGGAAACGGCCTGACGATCATTGGGTTGGAACCAATCTTTGGTCTTGATCCGGAACAACGCGAAGGCACCCGCGCGACAGGCATTGTGACCGCACTTTGGTTTGCAATTTTCATGATCCCCTATTTTATGTGGGTGCGTGAAAAACCATCCTCCAAAAAACGAGCGGGTGTGCCCCAAGCGTTGAACAGTGTTATTATCTCGATCAAAGAGCTGCGGAACAAGCCAAGCTTGGCAGCTTACCTTGTGTCCTCAATGTTGTACCGAGATGGCTTGAACGGGCTTTATACTTTTGGCGGTGTTTACGCGGCCTTGGTCCTGAATTGGGAAGTTAGCCAGATTGGCGCCTTTGGCGTTATTGCGGCGTTAGGGGCGGCATTGTTTAGCTACCTAGGCGGATTTGCTGACCGTAGGTTTGGGCCGAAGCCCATTATTATCTTTTCGATTCTCGCGTTGATCGTCGTCAGCTTTGTCATCATTAATCTGTCCCCAACGACATTCTTTGGCGTTTCATTGGCGGAAGGAACGGGGCTTCCAGACACTGTATTTATGGTCTGTGGTGTGTTCATCGGTGGCATGGGTGGGGTTTTGCAATCCACCAGCCGTTCACTCATGGTGCGCCATTGCGATCCAAACGCATCTACAGAATATTTTGGGCTTTATGGCCTGTCAGGGCGGGCAACTGCATTTTTAGCACCTTTGTTGATTGGGATCGTTACCCATGTCAGCGGAAGTGCACGTATTGGTATTTCACCGGTTATTGGCTTGTTCCTTTTCGGTCTCATTCTTCTAATTTGGGTGAAAGGAGATGGAGAAAGTAACAAGTAAATAGATTACGCAATGTTTCGATCACCGGGGTAACACTTATGTTGATCGCGTGCTCGGGATCATCTGATACCAATATTGATGGTACCCAAGTTATTGAACCCAAAGCCGCAGAAATTAAAGGTCTGGCGAAGGCTGCTTTTGGTGGTGTGGCATTCGCATCGATCCAAGCGCCCGCAGTTCATGGTGGTTATGCAAAAAGATGTCTTGCTGGCGGTGTAGAGCTTTCTGAAACTGGTGCCACATGGCAAGCCATGCGCCTGTAGCGCAATCGCAACTGGGCTCACCCTAAAATGGTGACATGGTTAAGAAGCTGTCGCGCGTTGCGGCCCCCCAGCCGGGCTGGAACGGTCTGTATGTGGGTGACATGAGCCAACCAAGTGGCGGCCCAATGCTGACGGGACACCGCAGCCATCAAAGCGGTTTAGTCGCAGACATTTGGATGCTGTCTGCCAAGAATCTGACCTTTCCGCAGAAGGGCGCGAAGCGATTTAATCGATCTCCACGCGCCGCTCAAAAGGGGCTTTCACTAACGGCAGTTGGACCCGTGCCCACCACGAGATCGTTAAGGCGGCAGCCAAAGACAAACGCACAGAGCATATTTTTGTATTCCCATGGGCCAAAGTGAAAATGTGTGCTGATGAAAAAGGCAACAAAGCGTGGCTGCGCAAAGTGCGACCGCGGTATGGCCACCATTATAATTTTTTCATTCGCTTTGCCTGTCTAAAGGGTGCACGCAGATGAAAAAGTCAGAACCCGCCACCGGCAGGAAATGGTTGTGCGGATGCACAAAAGTGAGTGGATGATATCCTGAACCCACCAGCGTCAAACCCGCGCGACCCGAATGCACCCAAACCGAAACCCCGTCGCCAATACAAAGTCGCAGATTTGCATAATCGGATTGTGCTCTGGGACAGCCCTAGCTGAACCGCACTCTCGGATGGGGTGACCTGTTCGTAATCCGACTGGAACGCACGGACGGTGTGTTGGTCGACAGAGCCTTGGCACCGAGGGGCTCACGATCTTCAATTGATGGGGATATTG
>JABGTH010000177.1 GCA_018647275.1 Paracoccaceae bacterium | reverse complement strand
ACTCCTTGGCTTTGGGGTGCATAGAAACCAGCCCACGATATGTGTTCTGGGCCTTGCCTGCAGAGATACCTTTGGACACGATGCGCGACTTGGTGCGTTTGCCCAGGTGGATCATTTTGGTGCCCGTGTCAGCCTGCTGCATATTGTTAGCAATGGCGATTGAATAGAACTCGCCTTGGCTGTCATCGCCGCGCAATACGCAAGACGGGTATTTCCAAGTAACGGCAGAACCAGTTTCAACTTGGGTCCACATTACTTTGGAGCGATCACCACGGCAATCCGCACGTTTGGTCACAAAGTTATAGATGCCACCTTTGCCATTCTCATCGCCTGGGAACCAGTTTTGAACGGTTGAGTATTTGATTTCAGCGTCATCCAACAGAACCAACTCAACAACAGCGGCGTGCAATTGCGCGATGTCGCGCTGCGGTGCTGTACAACCCTCAAGGTATGAAACGTAGGAACCCTTGTCGGCGATGATCAGCGTGCGCTCAAACTGACCCGTGTTTTCTGCATTGATGCGAAAATACGTGGACAGCTCCATTGGGCAACGTGTGTTTGGCGGGATGTAGACGAACGACCCATCAGAGAACACTGCAGAATTCAAAGTGGCATAGTAGTTGTCGGAAACAGGAACAACGGTACCTAGGTACTTTTTGACCAATTCAGGGTAATCTTTGATTGCCTCTGAGATTGAGCAAAAAATCACGCCAGCCTTCAGCAGCTCGTCCTTAAAGGTTGTGCCAACAGAAACTGAGTCAAACACCGCATCCACAGCAACCTTACGTTCGCTTTCTGGGGCTTCAACACCAGCAAGCAATGCTTGTTCCTTCAAGGGGATGCCTAGCTTTTTGTAGGTTTCCAACAATTTCGGATCAACCTCGTCCAGTGATTTTGGCTTCACTTCCATAGATTTTGGGCGGGCATAATAATACTGGCCTTGGAAATCGATTTTCGGGTAGTCGACCATCGCCCAATCAGGTTCTTCCAACTTCAACCAACGATCATAAGCGGCCAAACGCCACTCAAGCATCCACTCAGGTTCTTCATTCTTTTCAGAAATCAAACGCACGATATCTGTGGAAAGACCCTTTGGGGCGTATTCCATTTCAATGTCAGTATTCCAGCCGTGCTTATAGGCTCCACCAACTTCGCGTACTGCGTCGACGGTATCCTGATCGACGCCATCTTTGACCATATTGTCCATGCTCAGACTTCCTCTTGTTGGCTCGCAGCGTTACGCCGCGCGTGCCTCATGTTTCTTAAGTTTTTGCGCCCAAACATCGGCAAAGCGCAGAACTTCATCTTCTGTATTTGACAACCCGAGCGACACACGGATCGCACAAGCTGCCAATTCATCTTCATAGCCCATCGCTGTCAGGACGCGACTGGCACGCACTTTGCCCGATGAGCAGGCAGAACCCGCAGAAACTGCAAAGCCAGCCAAATCCATTTGCATCACCTGCGTCTCTCCCTTCCACCCTGGTGTCAGGATGCAAGAAGTGTTCGGCAAGCGTTGCTGGTCATTCCCGACAAAAATAGTCTTATTTGACACGGTCTCAAGGGCTTTTTCTAGAATATTTCTAAGTTTCGCAACCCGTTCCCATGCGCCATTGGCTACATCTTGCCTTGCCGCGACTGCAGCCGCGCCAAATCCAGCGATACCAATAACATTTTCGGTTCCAGAACGACGGCCCATTTCTTGCCCGCCACCACGCAAAATCGCCATTGGATCATCTGAGGTAAAGTTAATCAACGCCCCAACACCTTTAGGGCCACCCAACTTATGGGCGGACAAGATCATGTAAGACGGCTTGCCACTTTCATCATATCTCAAGGGCATCTTCCCCGCGATCTGCGTGATGTCGCAAACCACGGCACCAAATACGCTCGCGGTTGAAACCACTGCTGGCTTTACCACTCCGGTCTCAGAATTAGCCGCCGAAATCGCGCGCAACGCAGGACCCTCGTTTGCCGCCTCATCCCAAGCTAAAAAACAATCGTGCTCGGTCTGCAGTGATACAAACTGACCACCATGGCGATCTTTCTGTGCAACCGCCAAAGCCGCCGCCTCAGTCGCTGAACCGGTAAACACAACTTGTGCCGGCAAACAGCCCACCAACTCAGCAACCTGCACACGGGCACGCTCCACCATCATCTTGGCCGCGCGCCCCTCGGAATGCACAGACGAAGGGTTCCCCACAACATCCATAGCAGTCAACATCGCCGCGCGCGCCGTATCGCGTAAAGGCGTGGTCGCATT
>JABGTH010000254.1 GCA_018647275.1 Paracoccaceae bacterium | reverse complement strand
GCCTTGCCGAATGGAACTGTATAGTCCTCAACGTCCGGCACATCGAAGGTTTTGCCGTACATGATTTCGTTTTCTAGGAAGATAACTGGGTTATCATCACGGATCGCAGTTTTCATCAAACCTTTGGCGTCTGATGCTGCATATGGCATTGCAACCTTCAAACCTGGTACTTGCATAAACCATGCAGCGTAGTCTTGAGAGTGCTGTGCACCCACGCGGGCTGCTGCGCCGTTGGGGCCACGGAATACCATAGGGGCACCCATCTGGCCGCCTGACATGTACAATGTCTTAGCCGCAGAGTTTATGATGTGATCCATGGCTTGCATTGCGAAGTTGAATGTCATGAATTCAACAACCGGACGCAGACCTGCAAAGGATGCACCTGTAGCGATACCTGCAAAACCGTGTTCGGTGATTGGCGTGTCGATCACGCGTTTCGCACCAAATTCGGCTAACATGCCTTGGCTGATCTTATAAGCGCCTTCATATTCAGCAACTTCTTCGCCCATCAGGAACACGCTGTCGTCGCGGCGCATTTCTTCGGACATACCTTCGCGAATGGCTTCACGTACGGTTTGTTGTTTCATCGGCGTGCCTTCAGGCCAGTCCGGTGATGTGTCAATGATTGGCGCTGCTGGTCCAGAGGCGGCTGCCGCTGGGGCAGGGGCCGCTTCGACAGGTGCTGCTTCTGCAACTGGTGCAGAGCCCACGATCGCATCAGCGCTTTCGCCGTCTTCAAGAAGCACAGCTATCGCTGCGTTCACTTTGACGCCTTCGGTGCCTTCAGCGATCAAAATCTTGCCGATGACGCCTTCGTCAACAGCTTCGAACTCCATCGTCGCTTTGTCTGTTTCAATCTCGGCCAAGATGTCGCCGGATTTTACTGTGTCGCCTTCTTTAACCATCCATTTGGCCAAAGTGCCTTCTTCCATCGTTGGAGAGAGCGCGGGCATTAGAATTTCGGTAGCCATATCAATCTCTCCTATTATGCGTAGATGTCGGTCCACAGCTCTTCAAGAGCTGGTTCCGGGCTAGTTTTTGCGAATTCAGCGGATTCATTTACGACCGCTTTGATTTCTTTATCGATTGTTTTGAGGTCATCTTCAGTCGCGTGTTTGCCAGTCAGCAGCATTTCACGAACTTGTTCGATTGGATCACGCTCATCGCGCATCTTTTGAACCTCTTCGCGGGTCCGGTACTTCGCTGGGTCGGACATAGAGTGGCCGCGATAGCGATATGTTTTGATCTCTAGGATATATGGGCCTTTGCCTGAACGGCAGTGCGCCACGGCAGTTTCGCCAGCGGCCTTAACAGCCAGAACATCCATACCATCAACTGCTTCACCCGGAATGCCGAACGATCTACCGCGCTCATAGATTTCTGCGGAAGATGTGGAACGCTGTTGTGACGTACCCATAGCATATTGGTTGTTTTCGATGACAAACACACATGGAAGGTCCCAAAGGGCTGCCATGTTAAAAGTTTCATACACCTGACCTTGGTTTGCAGCGCCGTCACCAAAGTATGTAAAGGTTACGCGACCATTTTCTTGGTACTTGTCAGCAAAGGCGAGGCCTGCCCCCAGTGGGACCTGAGCCGCAACAATACCGTGTCCGCCGTAAAAGTGCTTTTCCTTAGAGAACATGTGCATAGAGCCGCCTTTCCCTTTGGAATATCCACCTTCGCGTCCGGTTAATTCTGCCATAACGCCGTTTGCGTCCATGCCGCAGGCCAACATATGGCCGTGGTCACGATAAGATGTGACGCGCTTGTCACCTTCTTCAGCAGCAGCTTCCAAACCAACAACAACAGCTTCTTGACCGATATACAGGTGGCAAAAACCACCGATCAGGCCCATGCCATATAGTTGTCCGGCTTTTTCTTCAAAGCGGCGGATCAAAAGCATGTCTTTATAAAGAGCTTTCAATTCGTCAGCTGAGACGTTCGGCTTGTCTGCGGGTTGCTTTGTCGTTTTGCGCGCGGCCATACGGCATCCTCCGTCAAGATAGTTTAGCGTTAAACTATCTCTTACATGAATTTTTCCTGTGATGCGAGAGGCAATATTTCCAAAGGATCTTCAGGACGTTAATAGACTGGTTTCATTGAAATTTTTTGAAAATCAATGCTGTAGATTGGGGCCGTGATCAGCGAATAACGATTTCGTCCGCGCGTACCATACCCAAAACTGAACGGGCTTGTTCGTCCAGAAGATCAAGATCAAGGTAGTCATCTGAGAGGCGACGCGTCAGATTTTCCATCTGTTCAACATCTGCTTTTACCTGGATCAACTGAAGCTGCAGGGCTTCGGCTTCCGCCGTGATTTCCATACGGCGGAACAACCCGAAGTCCCCTTGCACTGCTGCAAAAGTAAAGTAAACGGATAGCGCAAAAGCCACTGCGAAAAATGTAAACGTCCCCAAAGCTGGGGGTGCGATACGGGTCATATGTCTGCCTCAAAACACCTCTTATGGGGTGTTGAAAACATTATGCCATAGGTGATTCGCTGTGTGAATCCCCTAAATTACAAAAACCGTTTATTTATTGGCTTTAGCCTTGCAATGCCGCGACGCCCGGCAGTTCTTTGCCTTCCATCCACTCAAGGAAGGCACCGCCAGCCGTTGAGATGTAGGTAAAGTCATCTGCGGCGCCTGCTAGGTTCAACGCAGCAACCGTATCACCGCCCCCAGCAACAGTGATCAAATCACCTGACTTTGTCAGTTCTGCCGCCGCTTTGGCTGCTGCCATTGTTGCTTTGTCGAATGGTTCAATTTCAAACGCGCCAAGCGGGCCGTTCCAGATCAGTGTTTTCAACGCTTTGAACTCTTCGACAATCAAAGCAGTCGCCGCATCGCCTGCGTCTAGGATCATTTGGCCATCTTCTAGGGCAGTGCCTGCATTCAGCGCGACCATGTCATATTCAGCACCTGCAGCGAATGCGCGTGACACGCGGCCATCCACTGGCAAGATTACCTTGCAACCGATGCTTTGTGCTTGCTTTAGGATGTCGCGGGCTGTGTCGTGCAGGTCTTCTTCTTGCAAAGAGCTACCAAGGGACGCTCCGGTTGCACCCAAGAAGGTGTTCGCCATGCCGCCACCAATGACAAGCAGGTCAAGTTTGCCCACCAAGTTTAGCAACAAATCGATCTTGGTCGACACTTTCGCGCCACCAACAACTGCACCCACTGGACGTTTCGGTGTGGAGAGCGCAGCTTCAAGTGCTGTCAGCTCTGCCTGCATCAGTCGGCCCGCACAGCTTGGCAATAGGTGAGCTAGGCTTGTGGTGCTGGCATGTGCGCGGTGGGCTGCGGAAAATGCATCGTTGCAGAAAACATCGCCAAGTGCCGCAAGGCGAGCAGCAAAGGTTGCATCATTGGCTTCTTCGCCTGCGTGGAAACGGATGTTTTCCAAAAGAACGATGCCAGCGGGCAGGGCGCCTGCCTCTGCTTCTTCTAGGGTCTCAACCAGAGACACGGATTGGCCAAAGGTGGCTTCAAGTTCTGAAACACAAACCCCTAAAGACAAGTCTGATACAACTTGGCCTTTCGGGCGGCCAAAGTGGGCGATCAAAATCGGCTGTCCGCCTTTTGCCAAAATATTAGCAACTGTTGGAGCGATACGTTCAATACGCGTCGCGTCTGTGACTTTTCCATTTTCAACGGGGACATTGATGTCCACACGCAGCAATACGCGTTTGCCGTTGAGATCTATATCGTCCAGCGATTTCCAACCCATGTGCGTCATCCTTGTCATTATTGCAAATTATGGGCGCTGTTTCGCCGTTAATCGACTCAAGGTCAACGGATGAGTGGCGCATGTGCTTGGCAATTGCCGCCGTTCGAATTAGGTAACTCAGGAATTAAGTTTTGAGGAGCGCCAAGATGGCCGATATTAAAGACCCAGAAAACACTATCCTAATGGAGCTGAAAGGTGGCACAGTCACTATCGAGCTTTTGCCAAAGGTTGCACCGTTGCACGTTGAACGCATGAAAGAACTTGCACGCGCAGGCGAATATGACAACGTCGCTTTCCACCGCGTGATCGATGGTTTTATGGCGCAAACTGGTGATGTTGCAAATGGCGACATGGAAGATGGCTTTGACATCCGCGCAGCTGGTACCGGCGGTTCTTCATTGCCGGACCTAAATGCTGAGTTCTCCAAAGTGCCACACGCACGCGGTTCAATTGGCGCAGCACGTTCCGCTAGCCCGAACAGCGCAAACAGCCAATTCTTCATCAACTTCTCTGAAAACTCATTCCTGAACGGTCAGTACACCGTGTACGGCCAAGTGATTGAGGGCATGAAGTTGGTCGACGAAATCAACCGTGGCGAGCCACCGGCCGAACCTGATCGCATGATCAGCGTTAAGGTTGCAGCTGATGTATAAAGCCGCAACACTTGTAGCTTTGTTGGCATCGCCAGCAGCAGCGACTGGTATCGCGATCGAAGTGGCTGGTGAAGGTGCTAATGGCACCATCGCCATCGACTTGTTTGAAGATGTTGCGCCAGCACACACTGCACGCATTGCAGGTTTGGCAGCTGATGGGAGCTATGACGGCGTGGTGTTCCACCGCGTTATCGAAGGTTTCATGGCACAAACTGGTGACGTCCAGTATGGCAAAAACCCAAGCGACCTAAGCCAAGCAGGCCGTGGTGGCTCAGATGAGGCAGATTTGTCTGCTGAGTTCTCCGAGCTGCCGTTTGATCGTGGTGTTGTTGGTATGGCGCGTTCACAAAATCCAAACAGCGCGAACAGCCAGTTTTTCATCATGTTTGAACCAGGTTACTTCCTGAACGGTCAATATACCGTTGTGGGTACAGTCACTGATGGCTTGGACGTATTGGACGCGATCAAATTGGGCGCAGGTCCAAACGGATCTGTGATTGGTTTGCCTGACATAATGAAGTCGGTCACTGTTATCGACTAATATGTTGGGTGCCGTTGGCACATTTGTATTCAGATAGGAAAAGGGGCGTGCCGGTAGGTGCGCCCCTTTTTTATTTATTTTCAGAGTCCTGTAAAGCAACTGTTCAGGGGGCAAACGATCTGTCAGCTTTGGGTGAACATTGTATGGAAGGTATGAAATGCGCAGTTTTTGGTTTTCTTGTTTGGTGGCGCTTTGGGCCCCAGTGGCTGCTGTTGGATCACTCGAGTTCTGGCAACACGAATGGCCTCAAATTGATTTTAGCCAAACCACGGTTCAGAACTGGGCTGAGGTGTTGTCTGGAGGTCCATCTAAAGATGGCATCCCATCTCACAGCATTTTATAACCGTTTTTAGCAATAATC
>JABGTH010000263.1 GCA_018647275.1 Paracoccaceae bacterium | reverse complement strand
TGAAGTTCGTTTGCAACTTTGAAACGCAAAGGATGATCGTCAATTTGCAACATAAGGGATGCTCCGCTGATTCATCCAAAGCATATCTAAGGAAGCAGGAACGTCAAACTATTATTAATAAAAATCAGCCACTTAACTGAATACCACGGTATACCGCACAAATAATCATCTTCTCGAAAATGAAAAAGGCGGGTCCGTAACAGACCCGCCTTTCGGTTTTCATTTGGATAATTTCAGTCGATCATCGGCAGCAGCTTGTCCAATGACGCCTTCGCATCACCATAGAACATGCGTGTATTTTCTCTAAAGAACAGTGGGTTCTCAATACCAGAGTACCCAGTTCCTTGACCACGCTTTGACACAAACACTTGTTTGGCTTTCCAGCATTCCAACACAGGCATGCCTGCGATGGGAGAGTTAGGATCATCCTGCGCCGCGGGGTTCACGATGTCATTGGACCCGATCACAATCGCCACATCAGTTTCAGGGAAATCTTCATTTATTTCGTCCATTTCCATCACGATATCGTAGGGAACCTTCGCTTCAGCCAGCAACACGTTCATATGCCCCGGTAGACGCCCTGCAACAGGGTGAATTGCGAAACGCACGTTTTTGCCTTGGGCACGCAATTTGCGCACCAATTCCGCAACGCCTGACTGCGCTTGCGCCACAGCCATGCCATACCCTGGAATGATAACAACGCTGTCTGCCTCATTCAGTGCCATAGCCACACCCTCGGCCTCAATTGCGATCTGTTCACCTTCAACGGCCATCTGCTCCCCTGCAGGGCCACCAAAGCCGCCCAGGATCACAGACACAAACGAACGGTTCATCGCCTTACACATGATGTAGGATAGGATCGCACCGGATGAGCCAACAAGTGCACCAACAACAATCATCAAATCGTTCCCCAATGAGAAACCAATCGCCGCCGCGGCCCAACCTGAGTAGCTGTTCAACATAGAAACAACAACAGGCATATCCGCGCCGCCAATGCCCATGATTAGGTGGTATCCAATGAACAACGCGGCCAAAGTCATTAAGAATAATGGTAAAAATCCGCCAGTGTTAAAGTACCAAATCAATGTGATCAGCGACAATGTAGCCGCGCCAGCGTTCAACATGTGACCACCCGGAAGCTTTGTCGCTGCACTATCTACACGGCCCGCCAACTTGCCATAGGCGATGATGGAACCCGTAAACGTGATTGCACCTATGAAGATGCCAAGGAACAATTCGACCCGAAGAATGGCAATCTCAACACCATCTTTCTTGGCCAAAATCGCGGCAAAGCCCTCAAGCCCCTTCTTAGCCGCATCATCCATTGCCAAAACACGACCCAGTTCAACATGCGCGATAAAGCCCACGAAAACAGCCGCCAAACCAACTAGTGAGTGCATCGCAGCCACCAGTTCAGGCATTTGTGTCATTTGCACCTTGGTTGCCAATTGATAACCAATGTAACCGCCACCAGCGATCATGATCATGGACAAGAACCACAAGCCAGAGCCCGGCCCGATCAACGTTGCAGCTATAGCCAACGCCATACCCGTAATACCATACCAGACGGCGCGTTTTGCACTTTCTTGGCCGGACAACCCGCCAAGGCTAAGAATGAAAAGAACCGCTGAGACCACGTAAGCCGCTGTTGTAAAACCATATTCCATGGATTCGCTCCTTTACGATTTCTGGAACATGGCGAGCATACGCCGTGTCACAAGAAAGCCGCCGAAAATATTAATACCGGTCATAAAGACACCAAGCGCTGCCAGCAGGATGACAAGGGATGATCCCGATCCAATTTGCATCAACGCGCCCAAAATGATGATCGAAGAAATCGCATTCGTGACCGCCATCAGCGGTGTGTGCAGGCTGTGTGCCACGCCCCAGATAACCTGAAAGCCAATGAACACGGCTAGCACAAATACAATGAAGTGCTGCATAAAGCTGGCTGGCGCGACCAATCCCACGGCCAATAGCGCAGCACCACCAACGGCCAACAAAGTAACCTGATTGCGTGTTTGTGACTTGAACGCAGCAACTTCTGCAGCGCGTTTTTCCTGAACTGTTGGCTCAGGCACCGCTTCTTTCTTCGGGGCCGCAGCGATCGCTGCGATCTTGGGTGGCGGTGGTGGAAACGTGATTGCTTTTGCGTGAGTCACAGTGGCCCCACGAATAACATCATCTTCCATGTTATGATCTATCACGCCGTCTTTTTCAGGGGTCAGATCAGTCATCATATGACGAATGTTGGTCGAATACAGAGTCGACGCCTGCGCTGCCATACGGCTTGGGAAATCCGTGTAACCAATTATGGTCACACCGTTTTCTGTCACTATCTTCTTGTCCATGACGGTCAGTTTGCAGTTACCACCTTTTTCAGCAGCCAGATCAACGATTACGGAATCCGGCTTCATCGCCCCGACCATGTCTTCGGTCCACAGCTCTGGCGCGTCGCGGTTCGGGATCAATGCTGTTGTGATGACAATATCGATTTCGGGTGCCAGTTCGCGGAACTTGGCCAGTTGGGCCTCGCGAAATTCTGGGCTAGAAACTGCAGCGTACCCACCTGTTGCAGCGCCGTCGGCTTGTTCTTCTTCAAAATCGAGAAAGACAAATTCTGCCCCCATCGATTCAATTTGTTCTGCCACTTCTGGGCGGACGTCAAAGGCATATGTGATCGCGCCCAAGCTGGTGGAGGTACCCACAGCTGCCAATCCAGCAACCCCAGCACCAACAACCAAAACCTTGGCCGGTGGCACCTTGCCCGCAGCTGTAATCTGACCGGTAAAGAAACGGCCAAAGTTATTGCCAGCTTCAATAATCGCGCGGTAGCCCGCGATGTTGGCCATCGAGGAAAGTGCATCCATCTTTTGGGCACGCGAAATGCGCGGGACCATATCCATCGCAACAACCGTAGAACCCTTTTTCGCAGCCGATTTCAGCAGCTTGTCATTCGCAGCAGGGTTGATGAATGAGATCAGCGTCTGCCCATCGCTCAACCGCTTCACTTCGGCTTCATTCGGCGCGCGCACCTTGGCAACCACATCTGCGGTTTTCCAAAGAGCGGCTGCCGTTTTGGCGATCTCAACACCAGCGGCTGCATAATCGGCATCCGAAAAACCAGCTTCAGCGCCGGCTCCCGTTTCGATTAGACAGTCGTAGCCTAATTTTTGTAATTGAGCGGCACTTTCCGGCGTCATAGCAACGCGGCGTTCACCTTCAAACATTTCCTTTGGTGTTCCGATTTTCACTCGAGCACTCCCCCCATCCATCGTATTAGCTTTACGTCACATAATATATTAAACACGACAAAAAGAACTCTTCCAGAGCGAACTTGGGATATTATTGGTTTCATGGGGCGTTATTCGAAGATGTGATCTGTTGGTAACATTATTTCTAAAATTT
>JABGTH010000175.1 GCA_018647275.1 Paracoccaceae bacterium | reverse complement strand
TCGCCAACGCGGGTACCGCAGCAGGGACCGAGGCGGAAGCGTTTAAGGCGAAGCGAACCGTGTTCAAGGCCTTGGTTGATGACAACCTCACCAACGCCGGCGCCCCCTATGTGGGCGGCGTGAAGATCGACCGCATGCAGGACGATGCCTCGCCCATAAAGCCTATCTTTGACCCCAGCCACCCGCTGGCCAACGCAGAGGGCTACATCTTTCCCTCTAACGTAAATGAGGTCACGGAAATGGTGGAGATGATGGCGTCGTCTCGCTCGTATCAAAACAACGTCGAGGTGGTTAACACGGCCAAGCAGTTAATGATGCGCACCCTAGAGTTGACGCGCTCTTGATTCACTTGTTTCGAGATAAGCCCTTAGAAGATACCTAGAAAGAAATTATGGCACTAGACCTGAATCCCAGCGCCCTACCGCAGGGCATCCTGCGCTACGAGGATGTCGTAAATGCGCCCAAGCCAACCAAGGAAGAAATGGGGCAACAAGAGTTCCTTACGCTGTTCACTACACAGCTAAAGATGCAAAACCCACTGGACCCCGTTAAAAACGAGGCCTTTGTTGCGCAGCTGGCGCAGTTCTCCTCGCTGGAAGCCAACATCTCCATGAAGCAGTCTTTAGACACCATGGTCACTGCAATGGGCTCTGACCGTGTTATGGCCAGTGCCTCGCTGATTGGTAAAAGCGTTGCCGTCCCCGATGCCGCCGTTCAAGTGACCAACGGCGTCGGTGGCCAAGGCGTCATCCCGCTGCCAACGGGCGCAGCAGGACTGCAAGTTAATGTGCTGGACGCATCCGGGAACGTTGTGCGCGAGCTTATCTACCCCGCGCAACCGGTGGGCGACTTCAGGCTTGGCTGGGACGGCATGGATGCCGATGGCGAGGTAGTCGCGGACGGCAGTTACCGCTTTGCCGCAGCTGGTGTTATTGGTGGAGAGACCACCAACGTAGCCGTAAAAGCCGTGGCAAAAGTTACCGCTGTGAGAACCAACTCAGCGGACAACAGTTTATTGCTCGAGTTCGAGGGCGGCAAAACTTTGCCGCTGTCCGAGGTCACCCGAATTGGCATGTAAGCCAAGTTCGAAAAACAAAATATCAAAGCACAAATCACCCGTTTCCCTAACAGGAGTCAATATAAATGACTTTCTACACATCCCTTACCGGTCTGAACTCTGCTACCGCGCAATTGGGCGTCACCAGCAACAACATCGCCAACGTGGGCACCACCGGTTTCAAGCGTTCACGCGCTGACTTTGGTGACATTTTTGCGACATCACCGCTGCAAAAAGCGTCCAGTACCATTGGTCAGGGCGTCGCCTTGAAGCAGGTCACACAGGAGTTTGGACAGGGTAACGTCGCGTTCTCCGCCAACGCGCTTGACCTAGCGATTACAGGTGACGGCTTCTTCCCGTTGAAGTCAGCGGACGGTTTGCAAGACATCTACACCCGTAACGGCTCGTTCATGATGAACGATCAATACAACGTGGTGAACTCGGCTGGTCAGCGACTCATGGCGGCATCGGTCGATAGTTCTGGTAAGGCGGACTTGGGCGCACTGAACGTTTTGACTATTCCTCAAAAGACGACCGGTGAGGCGGGTGAAACCTCACTGATTAACTTGGGTCTGAATTTTCCTGCGGATGCGACGGTGATAACCGAGCCTTTCAACAGGGCCAACCCCGAGACGTACAACAAGAGCACTGCGCTGACAGTTTATGACTCGGGTGGTAATGGCTACCTCGCAACCGTTTATTACGCGAAGACACAAAACGCGAGTCAGACCAGCCCGTTTAACAAGTGGCAAACCTACGTGTTTGCTGGGGATACGCAAGTCAACCCGTCATTGATTCAGGCCACGGATGACAACTCAAGCCGCTTGTTTGTGAACAAGTACGGGGAAATCAAGCCTGAGAGCGAGGTCAGTGATTTTTTGGTCAACGGCAAGACGCAAATGTTCGCCCTGGATGACCTGACAGACAAGCGATCTTCCACGCCTGCATCCATCGCAGGCCAAAAAACAGTT
>JABGTH010000259.1 GCA_018647275.1 Paracoccaceae bacterium | reverse complement strand
GTGAGATTGGATTCACAATGGATGGGAACGGTTTGCGTTATAGCATCGGCCAAGACAACTTAGCCATAAATGCACTGATGCCTGATGTTCCGCTCCCAATCACACTTAACATGGCAACATCTAAATTTAACGTTACAATGCCACTGCGCAAATCCGATGATGAACAAGATTTCGCATTTGGGTTCACGATGGGTGATTTCACAGTTTCAGATATGCTTTGGAGCATGTTTGATCCAGCTGCAAACTTACCACGCAATCCTGCAACGTTCGCGGTTGATCTGTCCGGCAAGGCAAAAGTCCTATTTGATTTATTCGACCCCGATCAAGCAGCTGCATTGGAAAGTAGTGGTGCCGCGCCTGGTGAACTGAATGCCCTATCGCTGAATTCACTTATCGTTGACGCAGTCGGGGCTCGCTTAACAGGGACTGGCGACTTCACATTCGACAATACCGATTTGGTCAGTTTTGAGGGCATGCCGCGCCCAACAGGTGGCATTAATCTGAAACTGGTTGGTGGCAATGGTCTGCTGGATAACTTGGTCAACATGGGTATACTGCCTGAGCAGCAAGCGATGGGTGCCCGCATGATGATGGGCCTATTCGCACGTGCTGGAACAAATCCAGACACCGTCACCTCTAAGATTGAGATTAACGACGCAGGTCATATCTTAGCCAACGGTCAGCGCATTCAATAAATCAACGAATTTTTTCGGAATGGGCCGTGCATTTCGCGCGGCCCTTTTTTGGCCAACCCTTGCGCCACGTCCGCAGCAAGGGTACCTCATAACCAACTTCCAAGGGAGACGCCAAATGCCGCAGCCCCTCGACGCGCTGACACAATCACTTTTATCTGCCGCCAAACGTGCGGGGGCCGACGCCGCTGATGCAATGGCAGTTCAAGGCACATCAGTCTCGATTGACGTGCGTGCGGGTACATTGGAACATGCTGAACGCTCTGAAGGGATCGATATTGGCCTTCGCGTCTTTGTTGGTCAAAAGATTGCAAATGTTTCTGCATCCGACACGTCAACACGCACCATTGATGAAATGGCGCAGCGCGCTGTGGCTATGGCGCAAGAGGCACCTGATGATCCCTATGCGGGCCTTGCTGATCCATCTCAGTTGATTGCCGATTGGGACATTGATGCGCTGGAATTGCACGATGCCACGCCAGAACCTGCACCCGATACTTTGCAACAAGACGCCGCTGAAGCAGAAGCCGCTGCAATGGACGTTCATGGTATTACCCAAGTTCAATCTGCCAGTGCAGCTTATGGCGCACGACAGATTCATCTGGCCGCAAGTAATGGATTCTCGGGCGGATATGCACGGACAGATCGTGCCCTAAGCTGTATTGCGATTGCTGGCACAGGTACTGGAATGGAGCGCGATTACGCTGGTGATAGTCGCATCTTTCAGGCTGATCTACGCGATGCTGGCGAAATCGGGCGTGAAGCTGCAGAACGCGCCCTTGCCCGCATAGACGCACGCAAACCACCAACCGGATCGTACCCAGTATTGTTCGACGAACGTGTTTCATCCACCTTGATTGGTCATCTTCTCGCCGCAGTAAATGGTGCCTCCGTTGGTCGAGGCGCATCATGGTTGCGCGACTCATTGGGTGAACAGGTTTTACCTACACACCTATCCGTTCTTGAGGATCCGCACCGCCCACGCACAGGTGCATCTCGCCCATTTGATGCTGAAGGTTTACCAACCACAAAGCGCGCTATCATTGAAGATGGTATTTTGACGGGTTGGACGTTGGATTTGGCGAATGCGCGCAAATTAGGCATGGCATCTACTGGTAATGCCGCACGTGGTACCGCATCCGGCCCCTCGCCTAGCATTTGGAACACCGCGCTAACGCAAGGCACTGAATCCAAGAGCGACCTAATTCGTGACATGGGAACCGGCCTGTTAGTGACCTCAATGATCGGCTCAACCATCAATCCAAACACTGGTGATTATTCACGCGGTGCCGCAGGATTGTGGGTGGAAAACGGCGAAGTCCAATACGCGGTGAACGAATGCACTATCGCTGGTAACCTGCGTCAGATGTTGATGAGTATTGTTCCAGCAAATGATGCCCGCACCCACCTAAGCCGTGTCGTCCCATCATTGTTGATCGAGGGAATGACCCTTGCCGGCAAATGACCTAAAACTGCTAGTCGATGCTGCCCTGATCGCAGGGCGCATTGCCACTAGCTATTCTGGCAAGACTGCTAAGAAGTGGGACAAGCCCGATGGGGTTGGCCCAGTAACAGAAGTTGATCTGGCCGTTAACGAAATGCTGTCTGCAACACTTCGCCTTGCTCGTCCCGACTATGGTTGGCTATCAGAAGAAACTGACGATACAATTGAACGCCTATCCCAAGACAAGATATTCATCCTTGATCCGATCGACGGAACGCGCAGCTATGCAGAGGGTGCCAACACATGGGCACATTCCTTTGCCATTGCAGATCGTGGCTCGATAACCGCTGCCGTAATTTATCTACCCATGCTTAACAAGATGTACACCGCTGCTTTTGGCCAAGG
>JABGTH010000238.1 GCA_018647275.1 Paracoccaceae bacterium | reverse complement strand
GGGCCTACGGTGAAGTAGGTTTCAAGGTGCAGTAGCGCGTAGCCTGCGCGGATCAGGCGGTCTTGACCAGACTCGTTCAATCCCATTTCCTCAAGGAACATGGTGGCTTCTTCTGGCTCTAGCTTGCTGATCTCTTCCTCGATCTGAGCAGAGATGATGACTGCGCTGTTGCCTTGGGCCGCGGCCATTGTGGCCACTGCAGCGGAGTGGTCATTGCCCTCAGATGCCTCAGTTTCACCAACGTTACAAACGTAAAGCACAGGTTTGGAGGTCAGCAGTTGCAGCATCTTCCATTGTTTTGCGTCGTCTTCGTCAATTTCCAGAACGCGGGCAGGTTTGCCGTCTTCCAATGCCGAAAGCGCCATTTTCATCAAGCGTTCTTGATCCACTGCGTCCTTGTCACCGCCACGGACCTTGCGGCCCATGTTTTGCAAACGCTTCTCAAGGGATTCGATATCAGCCAGCATCAGCTCGGTTTCAATTGTTTCGGCATCTGAAACTGGATCAATGCGCCCCTCAACGTGGGTCACATCGCCATCTTCAAAGCAGCGCAGCACGTGGGCGATGGCGTCAACTTCGCGGATGTTGGCAAGGAATTGGTTGCCAAGGCCCTCGCCTTTGGATGCGCCTTTGACCAGGCCCGCGATGTCCACAAAGGTCATGCGTGTTGGGATAATCGTTTTAGAACTGGCGATTGCAGCCAATTTATCAAGACGCACATCAGGGACGCCCACTTCACCCACGTTGGGTTCAATGGTGCAGAACGGAAAGTTTGCAGCCTGTGCAGCGGCAGTTTTTGTCAAAGCGTTGAAAAGCGTGGATTTGCCCACGTTTGGCAAGCCGACGATGCCCATTTTGAAACCCATGATGTTCTCCTGCGCGTTGCATATACCGGTTTTTGCCGCTTCTAGTGCCCCTATCAAGGCGGCGCAAGCTTCGTGGTGGAAATGCATGTACATATACAGCCGCTGCCCTATGCAGGTAATAGCGCTATTGCGATTGATTTCTTGTCCCAGAATTGGCATTGCAAATTAACCAATCTGCAAAAGGCCATAACATGACACGTATCAACGCAAAATTCGCCGAATTGAAAGCCGCCAACAAGAAGGCGTTTGTGTCTTATGTGATGGCTGGGGACCCTGACTTTGACACATCTCTTGAGATCGTGAAAGGTTTGCCCGCTGCGGGGGTTGATATTATAGAACTTGGTTTGCCGTTCACCGATCCAATGGCCGATGGCCCGACCATTCAGTTAGCCGGTCAGCGTGCGCTAGAGGTCGGCATGACCCTGACGCGCACCCTTGAGTTGGCTGCCAAGTTTCGCGAAACCGATGACACGACGCCAATCGTTTTGATGGGATATTACAACCCGATCTATAGCCGCGGCGTCGACAAATTCCTGCTCGATGCGAAAGAGGCTGGGATTGACGGGTTGATCGTTGTAGATTTACCGCCCGAAGAAGACACAGAATTGTGCATCCCTGCCCAAGCGGCTGGATTGAATTTTATCCGCCTTGCAACACCAACAACGGATGCCAAACGCCTACCCCGAGTTTTGCAGAATACCTCTGGTTTTGTCTATTACGTTTCGATCAACGGCATCACGGGCGCGGCGGAAGCTGAAGCGACCAATGTTGGTCCTGAGGTTGCGCGCATCCAAGAAGCCTCCGGCCTGCCTGTAATTGTTGGCTTTGGTGTAAACACCCCAGAAAAAGCAGAGGCAATTGCCAGAGTTGCCAATGGTACGGTTGTGGGCAGTGCAATTGTGAGCAAGATCGGTGCAGGCGAAAGCGTTGCTGATGTTCTTGCCTTTGTGAAAACACTGTCAGACGGTGCGCACCGCGCCTAAGCCAACAGCGGCCAATCCCCCAAAGCTGTAAATCAAAGTTGCGAGCCCGCCCAGCAGTTGCTACCAAAAGGTAATACAACACTGAGGGTGGAACATGCCGGTTATTACCAACATCAAAGATCTCCAACGTCTCCACGAACGCCGTGTGCCACGAATGTTTTATGATTATGCTGAATCAGGCAGTTGGACCGAGCAAACCTTTCGGGAAAACACCACTGATTTTGATCAAATCCGCCTGCGCCAGCGCGTCGCCGTTGATATGACAGGACGCAGCACTGCGACCCAGATGATCGGTCAAGAAGTGGCTATGCCAGTTGCATTGGCTCCTGTTGGGCTAACAGGCATGCAACATGCGGACGGCGAAATCAAAGCAGCCCGCGCGGCTGAAGCCTTTGGCATTCCTTATACCTTGAGCACGATGTCGATTAATTCGATCGAGGATGTAGCCGCTGCCACAACAAAACCGTTTTGGTTTCAGCTATATACCATGCGCGATAGTGACTACATCAGCCGCCTGATCCAACGCGCAAAGGATGCGAATGTATCAGCTTTGGTCATAACCCTTGATCTTCAAATTCTTGGCCAACGCCATAAAGATTTAAAAAACGGTTTAAGTGCCCCGCCCAAATTGACCCTTAAGACCATGGCGAACCTTGCCACCAAATGGTCATGGGGCATCGGAATGCTGGGGGCCAAACGCCGCGAATTTGGCAATATCGTGGGTCACGTTAAGGGCGTCAGCGACACCTCAAGCCTTGGGTCATGGACCGTAGATCAATTTGATCCAAGTTTGGATTGGAACAAGATTGCCAAGCTTAAAGAGCAATGGGGTGGCAAAGTTATCCTAAAAGGTATCTTGGATGCAGAGGACGCCAAGATGGCCCTAAAGGTTGGGGCCGATGCGATTATCGTATCCAACCACGGGGGGCGCCAATTGGACGGTGCCTTGTCTTCCATTCGTGCCCTGCCCTCCATTCTGGAAGCTGTTGGCGACAAGATTGATGTCCATTTGGACAGTGGCATTCGCTCTGGTCAAGATGTACTTAAGGCGATGGCGATGGGGGCTAAGGGCACTTATATCGGGCGCGCCTATATCTACGGACTTGGCGCTATGGGCGAAGCCGGTGTTACATCTGCCCTCAACATTATTCACCGCGAAATCGATACAACGATGGCGCTGTGTGGTGAAACCAATGTTGAAGATTTAGGGCGTCACAACCTGCTTATTCCAGAAGACTTTGAGGGTCGCTGGCAGGAGTAAGTTGGGGCTGGAAACCACTGAAAGGGCGATGCAAACACCGTCTCATGTTAGTCTCCTACGAACAGAACCTTGTTTTCTTAGCCGCTCCAAAAACGGGCACAACAGCTATTGAATTGGCTTTGCGGCTTAAAGCCTATGTCATTTTTGCAAAACAACGCAAGCACACAACAGCAT
>JABGTH010000198.1 GCA_018647275.1 Paracoccaceae bacterium | reverse complement strand
CGATGCGATGGCATTGCCGTTCGAGGACAACAGTTTCGATGTTTATACAATTAGCTTTGGCATTCGTAACGTGACCCGCCCACAGGAGGCGTTGAACGAAGCGTATCGAGTGCTGCGTCCGGGTGGTCGTTTGGTGGTTTTGGAATTCAGCCAACTGCCGAATGCAGCAATGCAAAAAGCTTATGATCTGTATTCATTCAACGTGATCCCCAAGATGGGAAAAGTGATCGCAAACGATAGCGAAAGCTATCAATATTTGGTCGAATCAATCCGCAATTTTCCCGATCAGGAAACATTTCTGGAAATGTTGTGCGTCGCTGGTTTCTCAAATGCGAAGTACCGCAATATGACTATGGGAATTGCAGCACTGCATTCAGGATGGAAAATCTAATATGCGCGGCCCACACAATATCTGGCGACTGATCCGTACAGGCGCAACACTTGAACGCACAGGCGCGATGAATGTCGTGCTGGATGCGTTCGAAGCGCCGCGTTCTCTATGGTTTGTTGCCAAGGCGCTGGGCAAGCCATTTATGTGGTTAGGCTACAAAGGTGACCCTGAAATGCCGCCAGCGACGCGTGCACTGACGGCACTGGGTCCTGCATATATTAAATTGGGTCAGGTTCTTTCGACGCGTCCTGATGTTGTTGGTGCTGAGTTGGCGGTTCAACTGCGTGTGCTTCAAGACAAACTACCGCCATTCTCAATCGAGGAAGCCAAGGCTGAGGTCGAACGGGAATTGGGCCAGCCTGTTGATCAGATTTTTTCAGAGTTTAGCGAACCCGTCGCTGCAGCTTCAATCGCGCAAGTTCACCAGGCACGTGTTGCCGCAACTGGTGAAGATGTTGCGGTCAAGGTGCTGCGTCCCGGAATTGAACGGGCATTTGGCAAAGACGTTGATGCGTTTTACCTTGCTGCACGGATTATGGAATTCTGTGCCCCTGGCGCGCGTCGCCTTAGACCCATCGAAGTGATCGAACATTTTGATGGCGTGGTTCAGGGTGAGCTTGATCTACGTTTAGAAAGTTCTGCCGCTTCTGAATTTGCGGCTAACACCGTGAATGATGAAGGTTTTCAACTTCCGAAGATCAAATGGGAATATTCAGCACGTCGTGTGATGACTTTGGGTTGGGCAGACGGGGCTCCAATGGGCGACAACGATGCGATTGATGCGGCGGGTCACAACCGCGCTTTGCTTGGTGATCGCGTTTTACAATTGTTTCTGAGTCATGCTTTGCGCGACGGCTATTTTCATGCGGACATGCACCAAGGCAATCTGAAGGTTGCACCAAATGGTGATATCATCGCCTATGATTTTGGGATCATGGGTCACATCGATGAATACACACGTCGCGTTTACGCCGAGATTTTGTACGGTTTCATTCGCAAAGATTATAAGCGGGTCGCGCAGGTCCATTTTGAAGCGGGCTATGTTCCTGCTGACAAAGATGTTGATGAATTCGCACGCGCGTTGCGCGCTGTTGGTGAACCTATTTTTGGGATGGATGCATCCCAGATGTCTATGGGTCGTTTGTTCAGCTATTTGTTCGAGGTGACTGAACGCTTTGGCATGGAAACACGGACCGAATTGATTTTGCTGCAGCGCACCATGGTTGTGGTCGAAGGCGTCGCCCGTAGTTTGAACCCGCAAATCAACATCTGGGAAGTCGCCAGCCCAATCGTGACTGATTATATCACGAAGTCTATTGGGCCGAAGGCTGTTCTATCTGATCTAGGAAAAACCGCGCGCGTTTTGGCGCGTTTTGGCCCGCGCCTGCCGGCATTAGTCGAAGGTTTGTTGATTCAACAGGGTCAGCTCGACACCCCAAATCGCCCAACGTTTTGGCGTTGGATTATCCTTACGGCTGTTTGTTCGGTTGGAATTGGTGCCTTTGGCCTTACGCTGGTCAATCGCTTTTTCTAAGCGGCCGTTAGTTCTTTGCGACCCGTTTCGGTTAAAGTCCATGCCTTGCCACCTTCGAACACGGCTGATGTTAACGGTTTGAACTTACCTGCCCCAGTATCCAGATTGATGCGGTTTCCGTAATGAGTGGCTTCTTCGACAATTGTATGGCCGTGAACGATCATTTTTGGATGGGCAGCTGTGTATTCGTGAAACCCCTTACGGATCCAAATTAGATCTTCCAAGCTTTGTTGATCAAGTGGCACTTCTGGACGCACACCTGCGTGACAGAAGAACAGATCTTCGTGTGTGTAGGACAATGATAGCCCTTTAAGGAAATCTACATGGGCTTGCGGGACAGCCGTTCGAGCCTCGTTATGCGTGTCGATGAGGCGTGTCCGGCCTGTTGAGATGACACCGTACGACGCAAGTGTGGTATCGCCGCCAAGACGCGGATGGAGCCAATACAATTCGGTGATGATCTGTGGATCGTGTTGAGGGGGGCTTTGCATGAACAACTCAAACATGTGGTCGTGGTTGCCCTTGATAAAGGTCCAATTGCGGCCCGCTTTTTTGCCGACGATCAGAAGATCAATCACACCGCGGCTGTCTGGCCCTCGATCGGCGTAGTCACCTAAAAATACAATTTGTGCATCCTCGCCGCCATCTTTCTCAATCAAATCTAATACGCGGTGCAGTTCTGCCAATTGCCCATGGATGTCTCCAATCGCATAGATTGGGCTAGATTTTTTTGTTGCCGGTATCATCGTTCAGTTGCCTCACGCAAAACGCCGCCCCAACAATTGGAGCGGCGTCTGCATTGTTAAATATTTTGTCGCCTTAGGCTACGTCAAAAGCCAATGGCTTCACCTGCTTGAACAATTTCGTTGCGTCCAATGCATCGATAACGTCCTGTTTCACCGGATGATCGATGTAAAGAAGGGCAATCGCTTCGCCGCCAACTTCGCTACGACCAAGGGTAAAGTTTGCGATGTTAACGCCGTTTTCGCCCATCGTACTACCCAGCAAACCAATGATACCCGGAACGTCTTCGTTCGTGGTGTAAAGCATGTTTGCACCGATTTCGGCGTCAACGTTGATGCCTTTGATTTGAATGAAACGTGGCTTGCCATCGCTGAACACAGTACCCGCAACAGAACGCTCACGCTTGTCTGTTACAACAGTCACTTTGATGTATCCGTCAAACGCGCCGGACTTATCTTGGTTGGTTGTGCTGATTTGGATGCCGCGCTCTTTTGCTATCAATGGTGCGCTGACCATGTTCACATCTGGGTTGGCTTTTTTCATGATACCCGCAACAACGCCACAGTTCAGCGCGTCTAGGTTCATTTCAGAAACCGCACCGTCATAAAGAATGTTGATGGCTTTGATTGGCTCGTCTGTCATCTGGCCTGTGAAAGAGCCAAGGTGGCTGGCCAGCTCAAGCCATGGGCCCATAACTTTGGCTTCTTCGGCGGTCACAGATGGCATGTTCAGCGCGTTGGTTACGGCACCAGTCAGAAGGTAATCTGACATCTGTTCAGCCACTTGAAGCGCTACGTTTTCTTGCGCCTCAGTTGTCGCCGCACCAAGGTGAGGGGTGCAAACAACGTTTGGCAAGTTGAACAATGCGTTTTCTTTGGCAGGCTCGTTTGCGAACACGTCAAAGGCTGCACCAGCAACGTGGCCAGATTTCAGCGCCTCGGCCAAGGCTTCTTCGTCGACCAAACCACCACGGGCACAGTTGATGATGCGAACGCCTTTTTTGGTTTTGGCTAGGTTTTCACGGCTCAGGATGTTTGCAGTCTGTTTGGTGAACGGAACGTGCAACGTGATAAAGTCAGCGCGCTTAAGTAGTTCGTCTAGCTCAACTTTTTCAACGCCCATCTTCTCGGCTTTTTCTTCACCAAGGAAAGGATCGTATGCCACAACTTTCATTTTCAAACCGCGGGCGCGGTCGCAAACGATGCCACCGATGTTACCCGCGCCGATGACGCCAAGTGTCTTGCCAGTCAGTTCAACGCCCATAAATTTGGACTTTTCCCATTTGCCGGCATGTGTAGATTCGCTGGCTTCTGGGATTTGACGTGCTACTGCAAACATCATCGCAATGGCGTGTTCAGCGGTGGTGATCATGTTGCCAAAAGGCGTGTTCATGACGATCACACCCTTTTTAGAAGCGGCTTCTTTGTCGATGTTATCAGTACCGATACCAGCGCGTGCGATGACCTTTAGGTTAGTTGCATTCGCAAGGATCGCGTCAGTCACGCGGGTCGCGGAACGGATGGCCAAACCATCGTAGTTGCCGATTATCGCAGCTAAGGCTTCTTTGTCTTTTCCAAGGTCTGGCTGGAAATCAACATCGATGCCGCGGTCACGGAAAATTTGAACAGCTGCTTCGCTAAGTTTGTCAGAGATGAGTACTTTAGGTGCCATGATGGGCTCCAATTCTAATGTATGTTTTATGTCGGGATAACGTCGGTATTGCGTCGGTGTTTGAAACCGATGCTTAAGCGGACGCGATTTCAGATTCGAAAGCCCAAGCGAGCCATGGCAACATGGCTAAGATGTCAGATGTTTCAACCGTCCCACCACACCAGATGCGCAAGCCAGCTGGCGCGTCGCGATATGCACCAACGTCGAACGCCACATTTTCGTCAGCTAAACGTTTTGCAATCGCTTTTGCAAACTTCGGGCCGTCAGTAATGCGGGCATCTGTGAACTTCACGCAAACGGATGTGTTTGAACGTGTCGCAGGATCAGCCGCAAGAAAATCAACCCAACCGTTGGCTTCAACGAAATCTGTTACTGCTGCAGTGTTGGCATCCGCACGTGCAATCAGACCCTGCAGGCCGCCAACTGAACGGGCCCAATCAAGGGCAAACAGGTAATCTTCAACAGCCAACATAGAAGGCGTGTTGATGGTTTCACCTTTAAAGATACCGTCGATCAATTTTCCACCTTTGGTCAGGCGGAAGATTTTTGGCATTGGCCATTCTGGTGTGTAGCTTTCCAGACGTGCAATTGCACGCGGGGAAAGAACCAGCATGCCGTGGGCCGCTTCGCCGCCCAAAACCTTTTGCCAAGAGAATGTTGTAACGTCCAACTTGTCCCATGGCAGGTCCATCGCGAAGGCCGCAGATGTCGCATCGCACAATATTAGGCCATCACGGTCCGCAGGGATCACATCGCCATTTGCCATACGAACGCCAGAGGTGGTGCCGTTCCAAGTAAAGCAAACATCGTTGTCATAGTTCAGGGCAGACATGTCCACTATCTCGCCGTAGTCGGCGGTGTGAACGGAATGTTCAATTTTCAGCTGCTTAACCACATCAGTTACCCAGCCCGCGCCGAAGGATTCCCATGCAACCATTTGTGCAGGGCGTTCACCCAACAAAGACCACATCGCCATTTCAAAGGCACCAGTGTCAGAGGCTGGAACGATACCGATTTTATAATCGGCAGGAATGCCAAGAATGTCACGTGTCTCTTCAATTGCGGCAAGCAATTTTGCCTTGCCAACAGCAGCGCGGTGTGAGCGACCAAGTGGTGCATCGTTTAGCGCTTCAAGAGTGTGTGTTGGGGGTTTGGCGCACGGGCCAGATGAAAAACGCGGATTTGCCGGCCGCGTGGCCGGTTGCTGAGTAGTCATTGATGCTATCCTTACAGATAATTGCCCTTCGTTGGGGAAGGGTGTCCCAACACCGGTGTTAGTCGGGGATGCGGACTGGCACAACAGTGAAAACGCCGTTAGAACGCCGCCTTGTCAGCTTTTTGCGACACCAATGACGCGGATCGGAAACTTTGCTATGTATATTTGCACTTTGCTCACCTCTCCACAAAATCCAAACCTTGAACCTGCTTTGGTGGAATCACTGCGCAATGCATGGGGTGGTGGCGATGCTATCTGGTTGGCACCGGACGAAGCGGCAGAGTTTACATTGGCTGACATTCCAGCCAATCGCTGGGACGTTTGGGCGGATCTGCAAAAGATGTCTGTCGATTTGATCGTTCAGCCTATTGTGGGGCGTCGCAAAAAAATGTTGCTGGCCGATATGGACAGCACGATGATCGAGCAAGAGTGCATTGACGAACTGGCCGATGAGGCTGGCGTGGGCGAGCGTGTGAAAGATATCACTGCGCGCGCCATGAACGGTGAATTGGGTTTTGATGGTGCGTTGCGCGAACGCGTGGGATTGCTCAAAGGTCTAAATGCCGATGTGATCCAGACGGTTTTGGACACCCGCATTACCATAATGCCCGGTGGCGCGACATTGCTTGCCACGATGAAAGCCGATGGTGGTTACGCCGCGCTGGTGTCCGGTGGGTTCACAGCGTTTACTCAATCAGTTTCAGCCATGCTTGGTTTTGATGAAAACCGCGCAAACATCTTGATAGTTGAAGACGGTGTTTTGACAGGCGACGTTGGTATGCCGATCCTTGGTAAACAAGCGAAGGTTGATGCGTTGGAACAGATCACCGTGCGTTTGGGTATTTCCGAAGAAGACGTCATGGCCGTAGGGGATGGTGCAAATGACCTTGGCATGTTGCACCGGGCCGGTACTGGTGTTGCGTTGCACGCCAAGCCAAGTGTCGCTGCCGAGTGTGATGTGCGCATCAATTACGGCGATCTCACGGCGTTGTTATACGTTCAGGGGTATTCTCGCGACGAATTCG
>JABGTH010000214.1 GCA_018647275.1 Paracoccaceae bacterium | reverse complement strand
TAGCCCGTCCGCCGTCACCGTCACCTCATTGTCACCAATGTTGAATAACAACATCGCTTGTACGGCATTAACCTCTAAAATACCGACACGTTCAAATTCATCTTTGATGACGTCCATTAACAATCGGTGCAATCGTTCTGACAGCGACAACGCCTCTAAATAACCCACCCCTAAACTCCTTATCTTAGGTTATGCTCATGGACTGGGCCATTAGGTCTTGAATGCTAATTTATGGCTCCGACTCAATCTTTTCTCTCACTACAAACTGAGCCAAATTCACCAATAAACAGTTAAACGCCCAAAATCAGACCTTAGCACTCTGCATTTGAACAGAAATTTCCGCGATCATCTGTATAAACTTATCCGGCGCAACAACCTGCCCCGTCACCCACTGATACAAATCTTGGTCATTTTCATCGAGCAAATGATCGTACAACGTGATTTTTGCGTCATCCATCTTGGCTAAATTTTCAGTCGCATATGCAGAGAGAATGATGTCCATCTCTTTGATCCCGCGACGCATGGAACGCATCGCAAGACGCTTGATACGGTGTTCTGGAAGCTCGGTCATTCAATATTCTCCGACATAACAAGACGCAAACGTTTTTCCAATCGGGCCATTTGCCCCGCGCGCGCAACCATATCAGCACGCATCTCGCGCAGCTCATTTAAAATGGCGCGCATATCGGGTGTCACTTCACCAGTGTCTGGCGGAGAGTCCATGCCCTCGCCTTTGCCATTGATCAACCACATCATCGAAACATTTAGCAGGCCTGCCATCATCGACAATCGGTTCGCGCGTGGTTCAGATAAATCATCTTCCCAATTGCGTACTGTGCTGGTGCGCACACCCAATCGCCGTGCAAGATCTTTTTGGGTCAGGCCCGATTGTTCCCGAGCCGCAGCAACGCGGTCTCCAAAGGTTGCAGCATCCTGGCTGTACCAATCAGACGTTTCATCTTGTGGGTTTGACATTTGAGTATCCTTAATCGGGACATTTCCCGTCAATGCAGCTTGATCGGTTTGATTAGCACGCCTATTAAAGTCTTAGTTAAACCTATAAGGCTGAGATCACAATGAAACTGCTCTCTGATACTCTTGACCGCGTCAAACCGTCGCCAACAATTGCCGTGACGAACAAAGCCGCCGAGCTGAAGGAAGCAGGACATGATGTGATTGGCCTAGGCGCTGGTGAACCTGATTTCGACACCCCACAACATATTAAGGATTCCGGTATTGCCGCTATCACATCTGGCAAAACAAAATACACAGCAGTGGACGGGATTGCAGAACTGAAGCAAGCAATTTGCGCCAAATTCAAACGTGACAATAGTCTTGATTACCTGCCGTCCCAAGTCTCCGTGAGTTCTGGTGGCAAACAGGTCCTTTACAACGCATTCATGGCTACGCTGAATAAAGGCGATGAAGTTATCATCCCAGCCCCCTACTGGGTCAGCTATCCAGACATGGTGCTATTGGCTGGGGGAACACCAATTATTACCGAAGCTTCTTTGCAAACCGGTTTCAAATTGACCGCGGACCAGCTTGAAGCTGCGATTACACCGAACACGAAATGGTTCCTTTTCAACTCACCATCCAACCCAACGGGCGCAGGCTATACTTGGGATGAGTTAAAAGAACTAACAGACGTCTTGATGCGCCACCCACACGTCTGGGTAATGACGGATGATATGTACGAACACCTCACCTTTGGTGATTTTCAATTCTGCACCCCAGCCGAAGTTGAACCACGCCTCTATGACAGAACACTAACAGTAAACGGTGTGTCAAAAGCATACGCAATGACAGGCTGGCGGATTGGTTATGCGGCGGGTCCTGTCGAGTTGATCGCTGCAATGCGCAAAGTTCAATCCCAAAGTACCTCAAATCCATGCTCAATCAGCCAGTTTGCTGCAGTCGCAGCATTGAACGGGCCACATGACTTTATCGCCCAAAATAACGCGGCATTTGTACGCCGGCGCGATATTGTTGTGAAGATGTTGAATGAGGCCGAAGGCATTACGTGCCCGACGCCAGACGGTGCGTTTTATGTCTATCCCTCTGTTGCTGGCCTCATTGGGAAAACAACTCCCAGTGGCTTCAAAATCGTCGATGACGAAGCTTTCGCGACTGCGTTGCTGAATGACACTGGTGTCGCTGTGGTCTTTGGTGCAGCATTTGGATTGTCGCCAAATTTCAGGGTCAGCTATGCTACATCTGATGAGGCACTTACCGAAGCATGTGCCCGCATAATTAAATTCTGTGCAGTATTGAGATAGTTACGAAAAGTTATGGCTGGTGAATTACCAAACTAATACTTTCGTGTTCGTGAAAACGGTACCGCCGTGTTTCGCGTAGACACAGAAAATCGTCTGCGACGTATTTAGATGGATCAAATTGCCATTATCAACATGCGCAATGGAGAGATCAAACCTCATGGTGAGCGCAGACTGTCCGAAGATGACCTTGCCAGAATTCACGGATGGATAGAGGAACGCGCTTGGATCCTTGCCAATCGCATCATTGGCGACATTCACCGCACAGTTGATTATCTGAACTTCACAACCCAGTGGGTACAGTCTAAAGCTACCCCAGATCAGCTCGATATGGTCACTGATGATTTGCGCAGCACTTTGCTGCATAAAAAGGGTTGATCGGTTGATGAAGGGCTAATGGTCGACCCTAACCAACTTCAGATGCGATCCCTACACGACCAAGGGTAACGGACCAAAAGCGTACGCTTAGCAATATTGCAGCACTCGCCAACCCAACCACGAGACCCATCCAAACCCCGATCCCCTCATACCCAAGCACAAACCCAAATATGTATGAGCACGGCATACCAATTCCCCAATAGCTGAACGCAGCCATGTACATTGGCACTTTGGTGTCTTGAACACCCCGAAGTAGACCCAACGCAATGACTTGTGCGCCATCCACCAATTGAAACAGTGCGGCCATTGCCAATAGGCCAACGCCAATTACCAAAATTTGATTTCGTGCAGGCTCACTCGGCTGCATGAACGCAAGAATAAGTGGTTCTGGCCAAAGGAGAAATCCAACAATCGTCAACAAGGCTGCCATTAACGACATGGCAAATACAACATGTGCCCCTTTTACCAGATTCTCCCGATCGCCACGCCCAAACGCATTGCCTGCACGGATCGTTGCAACGTTACTAATACCCAGATGAAGCATGAACGTGATACCAGCGCACTGAAGTGCGATACCATGTGCCGCCAACGGCACGGTGCCAAGCCAACCCATCATAACAGCTGTCGCCGTGAACAAACCCGTTTCAGAAAGCCCCGTAAAACCTATCGGAACACCCAAGCGGAACACCCGCATCAACATTTCCCAATCCGCTCGCCAAAATCGAACAAACAACTGGTGTTGAGGCAAAACTAAGATCGCATAGACAACGACCCCAAGCATACCTACTAATTGGGTAAACACAGACGCCATAGCGGCCCCCTGAATGCCCATTTCAGGAGCACCCCAATTGCCAAAGATCAAGGTGTAGTTAATTAATCCATTGCAAATAGTAGCAAGCACCGCAATCCAGAACACAACTTGCGTGCGCTCAAGTGCCGCCAAATAGCTTTTGATGACCATCGCCACCAACCATGGAAACATCCCAAATCCGGCGATGCGCAAATACTGTTGCGCGTCTGCAGCGACTGTTGGTTCTTGCCCGAAGAAAAGGAAAAGAGATTCAGACCAAATCATGATAGGCATGATGGCAACAGAGTAGGCAATCGACAGCCACAGCCCCATGCGCGTCACGCGACGAATGCTAACCTCGTCTTCTTCGGCATCAAATGTTGCGACCATTGGCATGACTGCAAATGCAAATCCCGCTCCCATAAGAAAAAGAACAAAAAAATAACTGGCGGCCAATGTGACAGCAGCCAGCGCATCAACACCGTACCACCCCAGCATGACAGTGTCTGTCACGCCAATGGCTATCTGCGCTAAGTGTCCTCCAACCAATGGTAAGCCAAGGGTAGCAACAGCTTTAGCATGAGCGGGATATGACATGATTTTTGAACGCATGCCGCAAGCCTTAACAAGGCGTGCTGACAAGGCAATCTAGAAACGTGTAACCAGACAATTATTATCCAGTCATGAGCCGCCTAGGCATTTCTGTACGCGCCCTTGGTTTGATGTGCCAATACCAAAAACTGTAGGCCTCAAGCAGGGTCAAAGGTAGGAAGTGTACGATTGCAGACGTTGGGTGTTCGTAATTGTGCAGAGCCGTCCAGTGCAACAAGGTCAATACCGCAGCGCCATAAGTACAACGCTGCAGGGTTTTCCACCATGGCACCATAATCCACACAAAATAGTCAGTCAAAGTAACCGCCAACGGCACAAAAATCACGAATGCAATCCATCCTCTCCAAATATAGAAGCGTGATACTTCGTTGATAACCCCCACCACCGATCCCTTATCAATGATATAAAACAAGGTATGAAGTACCGCATAGCCAAAGAGGGCAACGCCCAAATAGCGTCGGTTTTTCTTAAACCAAATAGGGCTACGCCATCCGCGCAGCAACATTGCCAACGGGGTCACCATCATCGCGACGATTAGAAAGCGTGCTGAAAACTACCCCGACATGTGGACCAACTCATGAAAAATCCGAGGATCATCAGACATAAAGGCAATCCCCAACATCAAACCTCCAGGCAAAGCAAAAAGAAACCACAGCGCGTAAGGACTTAAAAATGAAAGTCGTGAAAGCAAGTTGGGACTCAGTTTTTTATTTATATCCGAACTAGAACGAGAGTCATTCAGATTTCTATCGAAATAAATGATCTTATTTTGCGTTCTGAATTAGAGCCCCCTCTGAAAGCCGCCATAACGGCATAAATTAAGTTATCGCAGCTTCTCATTCCAATGGTGAAACTTACCGCTATGATCTGCTTCAGATGCAAGAAAATCCAACGCGACGATACAAAGTCAGCCAAGTCGGGAAAGGCCCACCATGCAAACCCACACCCTTTCTCTCAACGGCCACGATTTCTTTGCGCGTTCTTGGGGACAGCCTCATCTTCCCAAATTGATACTGCTGCATGGCTTTCCCGAATACTCTGGGGCTTGGGATGATTTGGCACCTGAATTATCTGGAATGTTTCACTGCATTGCACCCGACCAACGCGGCTATGGCCAAAGTTGGGCACCCTCTGATGTCGGCGAGTACACGTTATCAAAGCTGGTCAGCGACATCGTCGCCTTGATCAACACCGATCTAGTGGGAGGCGGCCAAATCGCCGTTATGGGACATGATTGGGGTGCCAGCGTGGCCTACGGAATTGCCATGTTCCATCCCGAGCATGTGAATCGTCTTATCATTGCTAATGGCGTGCACCCAATTCCTTTTCAAAGGGAGTTAGCCAAGGGCGGTGCGCAATCTGAAGCGTCCCAATACATTAACTTCATCAAATCAAACACATCCCCTGAAACATTAGCGGCAGATGACTTCGCCAAAATGACCCATCTTTTTTCGGCAGAAATGGACAACAGTTGGCTGATCGGCGAACGGCTCGAGGCCTACAAGACCGAATGGGGGCGCGAAGGTCGCTTGCGTGGCATGACAAACTGGTACCGCGCTTCGCCCTTGAAGGTCGCAGATGTGGGTGTCCCTATTGACGGTCTACCAGACTTACCCTTGGAAAAGCTAAAGGTACACTGTGATCACCTGCTCATCTGGGGGATGAACGATACGGCATTGTTGCCACAAACAACCCAAGAGCTGGAAGACCACTGCGCCCAACTAAAGCGCGTCGAAATTGAAGAGGCCGATCATTGGATTCTCCACCAAAAACCGGTCGAAGTGGCAGATGCCATTATCGATTGGGTCATTGGGGATGACTTTTACATCCCCTAGTCCACCCACAATTTTGAGTAATGAAGATAGACAGAGCGGTAGTACGCCCCTGCAGTTTCCCAACACTGGGAATTAAAAGGCAGCAATATGAGCACTGCATCAAAAGCATCTAGAATTGCGCTTTGGGCTATCAGTATCATTGCTGCTCTTTAGAACACGATGGGCTGCATCAATTTGGTGCAAAAATTCAGTTTAGCTGGCATTTTGACCTTGCCGCCAGAATATCAAAGCATCATCGAAACACGTCCTACCAACGTGTTCATAGCATTTGGAATATCTGTCATTGCAGGGCTAATCGGTGCCATCTTTTTGATGATGCGTCGTGGTCAGGCCACCGCATTATTCTTGGCCTCTGGCCTTGGCGCGTTCGTTGCCACTATCCCAACACTTAACGCCAGCATCCCATCCATCTTTTTAGGCAACGCAATGTCTATCGCATTGGCCGCAATCTTTGCGCTATACGCGTCACGCACACACGACTAACCAACCTACTACACTTAACCTGTGACTTTGGAACAATGAAGCAACAATGGCATCTTTCCCAACGCGTCATGCTCTGACATACTAATGCTTAATCAAAACCAATAATTCCGAGCATGCCCATGTCCAGCGATCTACTTTCCGGCTCAACAACAAGCCCTGACGAATATGATGCATCTTCCATCCAAATCTTGGAAGATATGGAGCACGTGCGTCTGCGTCCAGGGATGTATATTGGCGGTAAAGACGATCGTGCGCTGCATCACATGGTTGCGGAAATCATCGACAACTCGATGGACGAAGCTGTGGCTGGACACGCAACTTGGATCGAAGTGGAACTACACGAGAACGGTCATGTCTCTGTGCGCGACAACGGACGTGGCATTCCAACAGGGCCACACCCCAAGGACCCAGAGAAATCAGCGCTCGAAATCATCTTCTGTACGCTGAACGCAGGCGGTAAATTCTCGGGCGACAGCTATGAAACGTCTGGCGGTTTACACGGTGTAGGCTCATCCGTTGTGAACGCATTGTCCGATCACTTGCGGGTCGAAGTGGCACGCAACAAAGAATTGTTCGCGATGGAGTTCTCGCGCGGCGTCCCACAGGGCAAACTGGCCAAAATCGGTGCCGCCCCAAATCGTCGCGGCACAGCTGTGACCTTTCACCCCGATGCCGACATCTTTGGGTCGCTCACGCTAAAACCTGCACGCCTGTTTAAGATGGCACGCTCAAAAGCATACCTGTTCTCAGGCGTGGAAATCCGCTGGAAAACATCCCAAAACGACGGCGAAACACCGCAAGAGGCGAAGTTCCACTTTCCCGGCGGTTTGGCAGATTACCTGTCTGAATCCCTTAAGGGTGCAACCACCTACGCCGAAGCCCCATTTGCGGGCACAGTATCCTTTGAAAAATTCAAGGTGCCGGGTAAGGTAGAGTGGGCCATCAACTGGACGCCTGCCCGCGACGGATTTATCCAGTCTTATTGCAACACCGTTCCAACGCCAGAGGGCGGCACGCACGAAGCAGGATTTTGGGCCGCGATCCTGAAAGGTATCAAAGCCTACGGCGAGTTGGTGAACAACAAAAAAGCCAGCACAATCACACGTGAAGACCTGACCACAGGCGCAGGGGCGCTTGTGTCCTGCTTTATCCGCGAACCTGAATTCGTAGGCCAAACCAAAGACCGCCTTGCCACTGTTGATGCACAGCGCATGGTCGAAAATTCGGTCCGCGACCACTTTGACAACTGGTTGGCTGCGGATACCAAATCTGCGGGTGCAATCCTCGACTTCCTCGTGCTGCGGGCCGAAGAGCGGCTACGTCGTCGTCAAGAAAAAGAAACCTCGCGCAAGACAGCGACAGCCAAACTGCGTCTGCCAGGCAAGCTGACCGATTGTTCATCCAAGACCCGCGAAGGGACAGAGTTGTTCATCGTGGAAGGGGACTCCGCGGGTGGCTCTGCTAAAATGGCACGCGATCGCAAAACCCAAGCATTGTTGCCCCTGCGTGGTAAAATTCTAAACGTTCTGGGCGCGGCCTCTTCAAAATTGGGCAGCAACGCCGAAATCTCTGACCTGACCCAAGCGCTGGGTGTTGGGCTGGGCAGCAAATTCAACGTCGATGATCTACGCTATGACAAAATCATCATCATGACCGATGCCGACGTCGACGGCGCGCACATCGCGGCGCTGTTGATGACGTTCTTCTTTACCCAAATGCGGCCCATGATTGATGCAGGACACCTGTACCTTGCCTGTCCACCATTGTTCCGCATCACGCAAGGGGCCAAGCGGGTCTACTGCATTGATGAAGCGGAAAAGGACAAATGGCTCGAAAAAGGGATCGGCGGCAAAGGCCGGATTGACCTGTCGCGCTTTAAGGGACTGGGTGAAATGGACGCCAAGGACCTGAAAGACACCACAATGAACCCCGCCACCCGCAAGCTGATCCGCGTGACAATCGACGACGACGAACCGGGCGAAACAGATGATCTGGTCGAGCGCCTGATGGGTAAAAAGCCCGAGATGCGCTACCAATATATCCAAGAGAACGCGCGGTTTGTTGAGGAATTAGATGTTTAGGTGTGGCACAATAATTTTAAAGGGTCTTCAATTTCAAATTGATGCGCAGGATGCCGCGAACTGTTGGATCTGGCAACCCCAAGAGCAGTCATCGCCAGTTTGTGATAAAGCCCGACCTTACGTCAAACTCCACCGCTTTAAGTCAGATCGCTTGCACCACCTGCGATATGCCTTAAGCTTTAAGCAATGGTGGACCTACGCCCAGTAATCTTTCCCCAAAGTTAAATGTCTTGCTGGACTGTATCGGACCGCAGGCTTTATTAGGAAATTGAGATGACCCAATACGCTTTAACGATGTTGTTGGCTGGGATAGGTATTCCATTGCTTGCCGGTCTGAACGCGGCACTTGGCAAGTATATCGGGTCACCAGCAACTGCTGCCGTTATCCTGTTCCTTGTGGCGCTCAGCATCAGTCTTGTCGTTATGGTCGTAATGGGAACCGAAGGGTTCAACCAATTGCTCTCTGCCCCCAAACATCTATTTTTAGCGGGTGCTTTCGTTGCGTTTTATGTGCTGACCATAACCTACATCGCCCCACATTTCGGGGTCGGAAACGCTGTCTTTTTCGTC
>JABGTH010000117.1 GCA_018647275.1 Paracoccaceae bacterium | reverse complement strand
CGCTTGGGCCTGGATCGGGTCAAAGGCATGCAATAAAAGGTCCTGGCGCTTAGCAACCACAACACCGGCAACGAAAACCGCAATCAGACCAGCGGTCCATAGATCGGTTGCGCCGACGCCCAGCATATTACCGAATAAAATGTGATCCAGATGCACCTCTGTAGTAATCTTAGTGTACAAAACAATTCCAAAACCGAACATTCCTGAAAACACGATACCCATCACCGTATCCTGCTTCACGCGGCTATTCTCAGACAAAAAACCCGTGGCAAGCGCGCAAAACATCCCCGCGACAAACGCCCCGATGATTAACGGAATACCGATGATATAGGCGATCACAACACCGGGTAAAACCGCATGGCTGATTGCATCTCCCATTAGGGACCACCCCTTCAAAACAAGGAAGCAAGACAGCAGGCTGGTAGGCACAGCGATAATGGCCATAATCAAGAAGGCTTTGTTCATAAACGCAAATTGAAACGGGAGAAGCAGTTCAGTCAACATCAACACACCAGTGCTTGCGCTGCGCGACGGCGCGCGGCGATATAGCCGTGCTTGGGCGCAAAGAAAAAGGCGAGGAGAAAGATCAGTGTTTGTAGTGATACAATCAAACCGCCCGTAGCCCCATCCACAAAAAAGCTGAGGTAGGCCCCCACAAAGCTGGTCCCTGCCCCAAGCGCAACGCTTAGTATCAACAAGCGCGGAAAACGGTCTGTCAAAAGAAAGGCCGTCGCCCCCGGCGTAACCACCATCGCGACCACGAGGAACGCGCCAACGGTTTGCAGGGCTGCAACACAGGAGGCCGACAGTAATATGAAAAATACAACCCTTAACAAGTCCGGTTTAAGCCCGATGGATCGTGCGTGGTTTTCGTCAAAGAATGTGACCATCAGATCCTTCCATTTGGCCAATAAGATCGCGAGCGTCACAAAACCGATGATCGCAAGTTGCAGCGTATCAGACGGTGTAATAGCAAGGATGTTGCCCATGGTAATAGTTTGGATGCTCACAGATGTGGGTGACAGCGAGACCATGAACAATCCCAACCCAAAGAACGACGTAAAGATCAGCCCAATGATAGTGTCCTCTTTCAAGCCAGATCTTTGGTTGAGAAACAGCATCGCACCAGCCGCTAATCCGCCCGCCGCAAATGCGCCCAGCGCAAATGGCAGGCCCAGCATATAGGCCCCTGCAACGCCCGGTACGATAGAGTGACTAAGCGCGTCACCGATCAGGGACCAACCCTTAAGCATCAGATAAGCAGAGAGAAATGCGCATACGCCTCCGACCAATGCGCTGACCCACATAGCATTGAACATGTAGTTATAGGTAAAGGGCAAAAGCAATGTTTCGGTCACTCTTTGGTACCTTTCTCATCGCTGTAAACAACAAAGGGACGTTCATCGTCTGTGATCACGCGGATGGTACGACCGTCTTCATCATCATGCAGATCAGATCCACCGAGCACGAAATGGCGCAGCACCCCGCCAAAGGCCAGTTCCAAATTGTTATGGGTAAACGTGGTTTCGGTCGGCCCATAGGCCAGCACAGTTTCTTTGACCAAAACCGTGCGATCACAGAATTCAGGGACAGAACCAAGGTTATGAGTTGAGACCAACATCACCCGCCCCTCGTCGCGCATTTCGCGCAGCAAAGCGATGATTGCATCCTCGGTCTGAACATCAACACCGGTGAAGGGTTCATCCAGCAAGATTACCTTGCCCTCTTGGGCCAAGGCACGGGCCAGAAAGACGCGTTTGCGTTGCCCGCCTGACAGCTCGCCAATTTGGCGGTGGCGAAAATCGATCATGTCGACCCGTTCAAGGGCCGAAGTGACCGCTTCATGATCCATTTGTTTGGGACGGCGCAGGAACCCCATGTGCCCGTAACGCCCCATCATCACCACATCTTCAACAAGGACAGGAAAGCTCCAATCGACTTCTTCAGACTGGGGGACATAGGCAACGACATTTTGTCTCAAAGCATCTTTTACAGGCATACCCAGCACTGTAATTTCACCTTTGGCCGCAGGCACGAACCCCATAATCGCCTTGAACAGCGTGGACTTACCCGCACCATTCACCCCCACCAGTGCAGTGATCGTACCAGTGGGAATTTTAAAGCTGGCGTTGCGCAGGGCCGTGTGGCCGTTGCGATAGGTGACTGTGACGTCATTTGCGGTGATGCCAGTTGATGCGTTCATTCAGATAGCCCTGTCGCGATTGTTTCGACAGTGGTGCGCAACAAGTCGATATAGGTCGGCACTGCGCCATCTGTCTCTGTCAGGCTGTCCACATACAACATCCCACCGTATATCGCGTCTGTCTCACGCGCGACCTGTTGGGCGGGGGATTGGCTAACCGTGCTTTCGCAAAAGACCGCAGGAATTTTGTTGGCGCGTACCCCGTCGATCACCTTGCGCACCTGTTGTGGTGTGCCCTGTTGATCGGCGTTAATCGGCCAAAGATAAAGTTCCTGCATTTGGAAGTCGCGGATCAGGTAGCTAAACGCGCCTTCACAGCT
>JABGTH010000100.1 GCA_018647275.1 Paracoccaceae bacterium | reverse complement strand
GTTGGTTCTACAAAGGGTCAGATAAGACGATGGAGGAGTTCATAAGCTATTTGAGTAACGAAGAGACGCGTTACCTACTCGAGATGCCAGTTTCTGACTTGGTTGCGTTTCCCACCGCCAAAGCAGCGTAATACCTGAAAAGGGCCACAACGAATACTGTGGCCCTTTTTGTATTATTTGCTCAAACCGTTTAGCCAATAGCGGCTGTTTTGATGTCTTCATCAATGTGCGGCATGTACTGAACAAAGTTGTTCGCAAACATGTCGACCAGTTTTTTGGCCTGAACGTCATATGCCGCTGCATTATCCCACGTTCTGCGTGGATCTAGCAGGATGTCAGCGACGCCACTAACCGCTACCGGGACTTCAAAGCCAAAGTTTGGATCTTTGCGAAACTCAGTAGAAGCCAAAGAACCTTCTAGCGCACTGGTCAGCAAAGCGCGCGTGGCGCGGATCGGCATTCTTGAACCAATTCCATAAGCGCCGCCAGTCCAGCCAGTGTTGACCAACCAGCAAGTGGCACCTTGTTCTGAGATTTTTTGACGTAGGAGGTTGCCATAAACCTCTGGACGTCTTGGCATGAACGGTGCGCCAAAACAGGTTGAAAATGTTGGTTCTGGTTCTGTAACTCCACGTTCCGTCCCGGCAACCTTAGACGTGAAGCCAGATAGGAAGTGGTACATTGCTTGCGCCGGCGTTAGCCGCGCGATTGGTGGTAGCACGCCAAACGCATCACAAGTCAGCATGATGATATTCTTTGGATGCCCACCCTGCGCATCATCGCTGGCGTTTGATATGTAGTGCAATGGATAAGCGCAGCGCATGTTGGCTGTCAGGCTATCGTCTTCAAAATCCAGTTCCTTAGTGTCGTCGTCAAAAACCATGTTTTCAATGACAGTTCCGAACTTTTCAGTGGTTGCGAATATTTCTGGTTCGGCCTCGGCGCTCAGGTTGATCGTTTTTGCATAGCAACCACCCTCAAAATTGAAGGTGCCACGATCTGACCACCCATGCTCGTCGTCACCAATCAACGTTCTTGCTGGATCGGCGGACAGTGTTGTTTTTCCTGTTCCTGACAGCCCAAAAAAAACAGCGGTATCAATGGGATTCCCCGTCGCATGATTTGCTGAGCAGTGCATTGGCATGACGCCTTTGTCGGGCAGTAAGTAGTTTAGTAAAGTGAATACGGATTTCTTGTTCTCGCCAGCGTATTCGGTTCCACCTATCAGGATCAACTTTTTGTCAAAATTCATCGCGATGACGGTTTCGGACCGACAATTGTGTTTGGCTGGGTCTGCCTGAAAACTTGGGCAGTTTATGACTGTGAAGTCTGCAAGGAAGTGATCAAGCTCGTCATGCTCTGGACGGCGCAACATATGGCGGATGAACAACCCATGCCAAGCCAGTTCTGTAATCATGCGGACATTTATCGCGTATGCAGGGTCAGAACCGCCAATCAGATCTTGAACCCAATAATCGCGGCCCTTCATATGTTCAAGCATGTCAGTGTGCAGCGCATGAAACCCTTCGGGTGTCATTGCCGCATTGTTTTCCCACCAAATTGTATCTTTAACTGACGCGGTTTTCACCACATGCTTGTCTTTTGGTGATCTGCCAGTGAACTTTCCGGTTGTGACCAAAAATGTACCGCCTTTGCCGAGTTGACCCTCGCCACGCTTGACAGCGGCCTCGACCAAAGCTGGCTCTACTTGGTTATAATAGACATTCCCCAAGTCGACTATTCCTTGGTCTTCAACTTGGAATTGCGGGTTTACGCGTCCAAAAGTCATGATGTCTCTCCTGTTTCCGCTTTCGCGGTTGAACCAAGCAACGCAAACATTTCTGTCTGCACTACACCTTTATTGGTCATAACATGTTGATTTCATACATGAACAGGACGTTACAGGGCTGTTAGCGCCACCGTTAGCGCCACCATTGCAATGTTTTTGGGCTCGCTGCACTTTCAAATGCGCGCATGACGCGAAAGTTCAGAAATTTAGCCATTATTAACCATTTCTAGGCCTAATTGTGGCGAGATTTTGAGGTGATTCGCACTTTGCGATTGATTCGTTTGCGCAATCTGCCAATTGTGGCGAAAAGAATAAAAAAATTAATGTGGCAGTAATTCAGTGCGAGGATACAGGCAATGAACAAGATTGCATTGGTAGATGACGACATGATTGCATTGGTAGATGACGACATGAACCTCGTGACGTCAGTTTCCATGACGCTCGAAGCTGAAGGTTTCGAAGTGGAAACATATAACGATGGTCAGGCCGCACTTGATGCATTCAACAAGAAATTGCCGGACTTGGCAGTGTTGGATATCAAGATGCCAGGTATGGACGGAATGGATCTGCTGCAGCGCATTCGTCAGAAAACGAAAATGCCAGTTATTTTTTTAATCTCCAAAGGTGATGAAATCGATGAAGTTCTTGGCTCGCGTATGGGTGCCGACGATTACGTCAAGAAACCGTTTTCGCAACGCCTATTGGTAGAGCGCATTCGTGCACTGCTGCGGCGCCAAGATGCGCAAGCGGATGAAATCGGTACTGATAGCGAAGAAACCAAAGTAATGGAGCGCGGTGAGCTGCGGATGGATCCGTTGCGTCACGCCGTTTCGTGGAAGGGCAAAGCCGTTTCTTTGACCGCAACAGAATTTTTGCTGCTTCAAGCATTGGCGCAGCGTCCTGGGTTCGTGAAATCACGCGACCAACTGATTGATGTAGCTTATGACGATCAAGTTTATGTTGATGACCGTACCATCGATAGCCACATCAAACGCCTACGGAAGAAGATGCGCACAGCGGATGATGAGTTTTCGGCGATTGAGACGCTTTATGGTATCGGCTATAAATACAACAAAGACTAAATTAACCTGTTCGCCTTGGCTGAAAGGAAGCTCGTGCGAAATATGACATCTGTACCATCGCGAGACGGTGATGTGGTTTTGGGGGACGATTGGGTCCCTCGGGATGCAACAGAACCTTCTGAAATGCGCGCACGCCGTGAACGGCGTGGGCTGTTTCCATTGCGGGCCTCCCCGATAACTCGGAAAATTGTTACGTTCAATTTGGTGGGTCTTTGCCTCTTTTTTGCTGGTATTTCTTATCTTAATTCTTCACGCGACAGCCTAGTGGTCCAACGTGCATCCGCATTGGTCAGTGAAGCTGAATTGATCGCTGACGTCTTTGAAGCGCAGTTGCCAACAGGCGCGCCTGTCAGTTTAGCAACGGGCGATGGAATGGATATTAATTCCGCCCTGATTGGCTTAGACCTTTGCAACGTCACAGAAGTTTTCGTATTCGATCCCTCAGATACGTTGATAGCAAATGTTTCTGGAACAGTCGACGTCACTCGATCAAATGCAGATTTACAAACCTCGTCGACAATTTTGACGAATGGTTAGCCTGTTTAATGGCTTGCGTTAATG
>JABGTH010000101.1 GCA_018647275.1 Paracoccaceae bacterium | reverse complement strand
TGGCCATCAACAAAGCAGAGATTGGCGCAAGCTACACTTGGTTAACAGACGACTTAGCTGAAGAAAGACCAATTAAGGTCTCGGAGCTAACTTTCGATGGATTTTATCAAATCAGCGATAAATGGTCAGCAAACGCTAATTGGCGCTATAATCTCGTCGACGATCGTGCATCGAAATCGGGCTTAAAAGTAACCTATCAAAACGAATGCGTTTCGATTGACCTTTCGATGAACAAAAGCAATCCATCATCAACGGTTGAGCCCTTGACCGATCTAGGGTTTAAAGTATCTCTACTAGGGTTTTCAGGCTCCAACGGAACACGACGACTCAAGCGATCATGCGGAAAGCAGATAAAATGACCGGTAGAACAGTGCTTAAAAGTTTTGCGATAACCACGGTGACATGCGCAGCACTGGCTTTGCCCGCAGCAGCACAAAACCTGTTTGCGACTGTGGTTAATGTTAATGACTCGGTCATTACAGAATTTGAAATTAATCAACGTTCACGATTTTTACAAATGATTGGTGCGCCAGATTCTTCGCGAGATGGTGCGATTGAAGCGTTAATTGATGATCGCCTGAAAAGCCAATCGGCAAGCACAGTTGGACTAAGCTTAGATGCAGCAGGTCTCGCGGATGCGATGTCCGAGTTTGCTAGGCGTGTAAATCTATCGACGGAACAGTTTATAACGGCCTTGGCCAGTGCTGGCGTATCCGAAGAGACTTTTCGCGATTTTGTCAGCACCAATATTCTGTGGAGGGATCTTATCCGCAGCCGCTACGGCAATCGTGTTCAGATCACAGAAGCAGATATTGACCGTGCATTGGGCACTTCAGGAAGTTCGAGTAGTATTCGGGTTCTATTATCCGAAATAATCATCCCTGCCCCAGCACCCAGAGCTGCACAAGTTAGAGTTCAAGCCGAACAAGCATCTAATGCAACTTCTGTGGCCGAGTTCTCATCTTTTGCCCGTCGTTTTTCTGCCACCGCAACGCGTGAACGTGGCGGACGATTGGATTGGATCCCATTGGCACAGTTGCCAACTCAGTTGCGCGGCGTCATCCTATCATTGGCACCCGGCGAGGTTTCGCCCCCTATTCCATTACAGGGGGCTATCGCGTTATTTCAGTTGCGTGATATTGAGGAAACGAGCGCACCGTCAATTGAGTATTCAGCGATTGAATATGCTGCATATTACATGGCCGGCGGACGTTCACCAAAAACCCTAGCCGCTGCTGAAAAGTTAAAAAGTCAAATCGATGTTTGCGACGATCTATATGGTGTCGCGAAAGGCAAGCCGTCAGAAGCATTGGACCGGGGGAACCTTGCACCGGAAGACATCCCAGAAGACATCGCGATCGAACTGTCCAAGTTAGATCCTGGCGAAGTTTCAACCAACCTAACACACTCCGATGGCGCGACATTGGTTTTCTTGATGATGTGCGGCCGAACAGCTGCATTAAACGAGGACATCGGTCGGGATGTAGTTTCGACCAATTTACGCCAACAGCGCCTAAGCGGATACGCAGACAGTCTCATTAATGAACTGCGCGCCGGTGCACGTATCGTCCGCAAATGATTAAACCCATCGTGGTGAGTTGCGGAGAGCCAGCAGGTGTTGGTCCCGAGGTAACAGCCAAAGCATATGCACTCTTAGCCGGTGCAGTCCCGTTTACTTATGTCGGGGATCCACGCCACTTGCCGGCTGGGACACCTGTTTCGTTGATCGAAGACCTGAGTGAGGTTGCTCGAGCAATGAGGCATGGCTTGCCGATCTTACGCCATGACTTCCCCGGTAATAGTGTCGAGGGCAAACCTGACCCTATGGATGCACAAGCTGTAATTGACATCATTGCACGTTGCGTCAATATCGTGAAAACGGGGGCCGCATCTGGCCTGTGCACAGCACCTATTCATAAGAAAGCACTCAAAGACGGCGCGCAATTTGCTTATCCGGGGCACACAGAATATCTGCAGGATTTGGCCAAGTCAGGCCACGCAGTCATGATGCTTGCCAGCGACCAGCTGCGTGTTGTACCCGCGACGATCCATATCTCCCTGACCGACGTTCCAACCGCACTTACGTCCGAGCTTTTACGTAAGACTATCACGATTACCGATGCCGATTTAAGGACGCGCTTTGGCATCGATGCACCGCGCATAGCCGTTGCCGGCCTGAACCCACATGCAGGCGAAGGTGGCTCGATGGGGACTGAGGAACTTGATTGGATAGCCAATTTGTTGGACGATATGCGCAGTGAAGGTTTCCACCTAACGGGCCCACTACCTGCGGATACGATGTTTCATGCAGCGGCACGCGCACGTTATGACGTTGCTGTCTGCATGTATCACGACCAAGCGTTAATCCCTATAAAGACCCTCGACTTTGACCGGGGTGTGAATGTTACGCTTGGACTGCCGTTTATTAGAACGTCGCCCGATCATGGAACAGCGTTTGATATTGCAGGCAAGGGTATCGCCAATCCCACCAGTATGATCGAAGCACTTAAATTGGCCTACCGATTGGCCCATAAGCAGGCAGCAGAATGAACGCGATAGACAACCTACCACCATTGCGTGATGTGATTGAAACCCACGGGCTGAATGCGCGTAAATCTTTAGGGCAGAATTTTTTGCTCGATTTAAACCTCACTTCCAAAATCGCCCGACAGGCTGGCGATGTGACCGAATGCGATGTCTTAGAAATTGGACCAGGGCCTGGTGGTTTGACACGTGGACTATTGGCGCAAGGTGCACGCCGAGTTTTGGCCATTGAAAAAGATGCGCGTTGTTTACCGGCTCTTGCTGAGATCTCGGATGCTTACCCTGATCGGTTACAAGTCATCGAGGGCGATGCACTTGAAATTGATCCGCTGGAGTATCTGACACCTCCTATCCGTGTGGCAGCAAACCTGCCGTATAATGTCGGTACCGAGTTATTGGTGCGCTGGTTAACCCCAAAAGAGTGGCCGTCTTACTGGCAAAGCTTAACACTGATGTTTCAGCTTGAAGTCGCTCATCGCATTACCGCTACGCCGGGGTCTAAAGCTTACGG
>JABGTH010000102.1 GCA_018647275.1 Paracoccaceae bacterium | reverse complement strand
TAGGCGCCTTCGCCCGGGTTAATCGCACCCTCCACGAAGGCCTCAAGATTTTGCGATGTTTCAAACAAAATTGATAGGTTCGTTTCAGGCAGCTCGAATCTAGACTCGGGTAAATTCAAACCGGAAGTATCAATGCGAAGGGTGCGGTAGTTTGCACCATCATTGATTTCAATCTCTGTTGTGCCTTCAACGCCCGTCACAGTTGCGCCAGATAGACCTAATAGCGTTTTAACTGTTGCGCCAACAGTTGATAGATCGAGCGCTGTATGCGCGGCATCAGAGCCGGTGTCTTGTTCAAATGCGATCTTTCCGTCTACAAGCCGAGCTTTCACAAGCCCGGTTACTTCGCCGCTGGCAATTTGTGTATTGGCCCATGTCACGAATGCATCTGCGGTCGCCAAGTTCTGGCCTGCGATATCTAACGTCTGCGTCTTTCCGCCAATTTCAATCGTGAATTTTGTGGCATCAGCAGAGGTTGTCGAAGTGTGGTCACTTGCGGCGAAGGTACCTGTTGTGGCCAGAAGAGCGTTCACTGTTGTTTTCGGATCAATCAATGAGTTTTCAAAGACACGCAGTTCACGGCCATTAAGATGGGTTTCAAAATCACCCGTGGCATCGATAATGGGTCCAACAAGCCGTATTGCAGAAGACGAGGGTATGTCAAAATCAGTGGGCACGTTGATGGTTAAGGTATTTTGCGTGTTATCATAGACGACGGCATTTCCTGCTGCGTCTAATACGCCATCCGTGACGCCTTCCAGTGAGAGTTTCTTATCATACACGGATAATGTTGGACGATCTCCAAAATAAGAATAGGACAAAAACCGCGTATTGTCGGGAGAGTCACCTTCTCCTTTGTGCGTAACTTCGATAACCTCTGGCGATGTATAAATTGAAGACATCTCTGCGCCAATAGTCCGAGTAAATAGCCGACCCTCTACGCCCAGAGCTGCAGCGCCAGAACCTAACGTGCCGTCCGAGTCATAGATATAGTCGTTGAGCTCATCGTTTATTCTTGTTTGCGTGTGCGACAGAAATTCTTCACGGCTGAAGTCAGGTGACGCGCCTTCTACATCCAAATTCATGAGTTTGGACACAGATGTGTCTTGAAGAATGTCTATCTCGATTTTGTTTTGAAGACCGCTCAATGATCCGTCTGCTCCAAGTTTGAACAAATCAATTGTCATCTTGTCATCAATATTCTGATATACTTGGATCTTTTTATCGTCTCCGTAAGCCTCGTTAATTGCGCGCTCCACTTCCGCCGCGAGTTGTTCAGCGTTGTAAAGGCCGGGACGGACATCGATGGAGACTGGTGCATCACTGTCATCAACATTGACCGTCAAAAAATCTTTGCCCCAGAAAATATCACTATCACTTTTTCCACCTTCGCGCGTCGCTTTGAACAAAAGTGGATCGGTCACGATCTCAACCAATTTGTCGCCTTCTTCACCAAAGTCAAAAGCACTTTGCTCGCCGCGCAATGTGGCCGGTTGTGAGGCAACCTGTTGTTTAAGGTCATCCAATTTATAGAGTGGCGATCCTTTACCTTCTAGGAAGTAGTTGTCGTCGGGCACTTCAGTGGTTTGATTACCAAAGCGATCAATGAATAGTTGCTTTTCTGTGTCATCCACGGCCTTAACCAGATCCGGTTCGATGATTGTGTCATTGATCACCAAACGCGTGTCATATTTGTTGGTTGGATCATCGCCGGAGGCGTTTTGGGTTTTGATAAAATAAATAGTCGCAATCGTTGGGTTTCCGAGGTCATCAAAGATGGTGATAGATGTTGAGTTTGTGTAGGTATTGGGGTCATTTGCATCAAAACTATAGCCATCTTCGAATTGGCTTAACTGTGTGACAACCGGTGCATCCGCCGGAACGTTAACCCCCAGATCGATTTTCCCTGTCGCCTTGGGCTCACCCGAGGTCACGGGCAGTTGCAAAGGAACGGCACTGTCGAGGTCCTTTGCGGTCACCGAGCCGTCAAGGTTCACAGGATAGGTCATCAAATACTGGCCCGCGCTGTCTACAACGTAGCGATCATTGTCCACGTTAAATGAGCCGTTCCGTGTGTACACCGTTTGGGTCGAGGTCAAAGATGGCTTCAACGCGAAGAACCCCTGACCAGATACGGCCAGGTCAAGCGCGTTCAGTGATGAGGCGATGTTACCCTGGGTAAACTGCTGTTTCACCCCCTTCAGAATGGTACCGGAACCAATTGATGAGGATGCGTTTTGCAAGGGCGAGGTCGCAAAGATATCACCGAACTCGGCTCGGCTGCGTTTAAAGCCCGTGGTCCCAACGTTCGCAATGTTGTTTGACGTTGATGCGATCTCAGCTTGAGCACCATTGAGCCCAGTCAAAGCGGTATAAAATGACATGTTGTACCCTTTCTTAATTTTCCGGCGACTTTTAAGCGCCTAAAACGTGTTGGTTGCTCTCAATGCATTAGCGAATGCGATCAATGCTGTTTGCACTAATCGTGCCATAATCTTGGACATCCAGCGTCGCGGTGGTGGATTCATCGCCAAAGGAGGAGGCGGACAGCACTTTTGCGTAAACGGAGGGCCCAATGCTCTCCATGCCTTTGCCGGTATTTGCCTCAATATCGACTTTGATTTTTCGCTGGGAGTCGCGCAATGCAGCCGGCATATCTGTCCAGCTGAAGCCGACCAATCCCGTGCCCTGTGGCCCAAGATCTTCATTGTGCAGCAACTCGCCGGTGGCCGCGTCTGAATAGGTCACGCGCGTAGCGCTGGCGGCCTGGGGCAATTCAAAAACGCCATGGATTTCCCCATTACTATCCGGCCGGGCCAACCCTCCGGGTACCAAAACAGAGTGACCAAGCAGAGTAGAGGCCGTGGCGATGCGCGCTTGTCTCATATCAGCCGAGAGTGTACTTAAATTTTTGTTGATTTCCTCAATGCCCGAAACCGTGGAGAACTGCGCCATTTGCGCGATGAAATCTCCGTTTTCCATTGGAGCAAACGGATCTTGGTTTTGAAGTTGCGCCGTCATCAACTGCAAAAAGTCATCTTGGCCCAATTTGTCGGAAGATCCGCGCTGCTCGGCAGTCTTATTGGTGTTGATTCCAAGTTTATCAAATAAGGCTTGTTGTGCCGCGGCTCCGGCTGAATCTACATTCGACATTGTTTTCCCTTTCACCTAGCGGCCCATATTTACCGTGCGCATCATTAATGAGCGCAACGTGGAGACGACTTCTAAATTATTTTGGTATTGGCGAGATGCCTCTAGCATTTCTACCATCTCTTCCTCGACATTGACGGCAGATCCCCAAACGTAACCTTCCTCATCGGCTTTTGGATGACTGGGCAGGTGAACGCGTTGGGGTTGTAAGTTTGTAGTCACTATATCGCTCACGTTAACGGTTGCGATTCCTGACCGTTCCGCATGTGCGGCATACTCAGTTTCGAACACCGGCTTGATGGCCACAAATGCTTCTTGCTTACTTCCCGCGAAGCTTTTCGCATTGGCAAGGTTACTGGCGACTGTATTTAACCGCGTTAATTGTGCGGACATTGCGCGGCCAGAGATGTCAAAAATATTTTGAATACCAGCCATGTTATTCCCCTTTAATCGCGGACATGAGTCCGGAAATCTTGCGGTTTAAAAACGTCAAAGATGTTTGATAACGGACAACGTTTTCTGAAAACTCCATCTGCTCAACCGACAATTCAACGGTATTACCGTCAAGCGACGGGTTGATCGACGCGCGATATTCAAGCGAGCTATCCAATGCGTTACCACCGCCGGTAATGTGATTACTGCTTGTTGTCGTAATCGGCCCAGAAGGCATAGCTTTGGCAAGGGCAGCTTCAAAATCAATATCGCGTGCTTTAAAGTGAGGTGTCGCTGCATTGGCGATGTTGGACGCCAAAATATTATTGCGTTTCGATCGCAAGGCTAATGCGTCATCATGTAAACCGAAGTGATCGCGGATACCGTTCATGTCTGTCTCGTTTCTTCAACTCTTTAAGGGATGCTGCCCCATCTTGGAGCGATAATTGCAAGTTGAATGCCAAACGGACCAAAGAAAGAAAAAAAATGTTAAAGACCACAGAAAAAGCTCAAGAGCATGTAGAACCAAGTAAAAAGCTGTCGGCGAAGTTAATGCGTATCCGGACCAAGATTCTTAAAACTGTGCAAGACGAGGCCTTAGATGATGCGCTATCTCTTTTGAAGGCGCGATATAGTGCGCAGGCAGATATAGACACGCGCCTGGCAACCATGGCCGCCCAGTCGTGGATCATCCGGCAAAAATTTGTTCGCATTGGTTTGGATGAACCTTCTTGTGTAAAGGATCATATGGGCGAGTTGCTGCCAAATAATAAGTTGGCAACTATGAAGCTAAAGGCCAAGTCAGAAGATCCAGTGGCACCAGCGGCACAAGATGGTTTGACAGGATGGCAGCTGGTGAAAATAATAAAAGAAACCGAAGTCAACGGCATGCAGTTTTTCGAAAACACGACGATCAATGTGAGTGATGCTGATGCTGAGAAACTCATCTCCGCCGATAAAGCCGTAAAAGTCGAAGCTGAAGCGTCGACGGCTGCGCCGAAGGGACGCGCTAAGAAAGCGAATGAACAATCATGAGAGCCTCTACAATAGCGGGGCTGTTAGCCCTTGGAGTCATTGCCGGCATTGGGATCACAAGCCTGGCTTCTCTAAAAAGATTTGAGCACCGTACGATGAGCTGTTCGAACCCAATGATCGGTCCGTTTGAGCTGGTCGTCAACAGAGCTAAAGTTGGTCAAACTGCGCAGTTAACCCAAGCACAGGGAGATTTTACGCTGATAATTACGGCCATATCAGACGGAGTGATAATCGCAGATCATGACCAGCGGCGCTTGCGATTTTCAATAGATTTTACGAATGAAAAAGTATTGGTACAAGAAAATTCAAATCTCAAAGGCTCAAAATGTAAGACCACCGAATTTTCTATGTAACGCAAGCCTTAAGCGGGAGAGGCTAGAAATTCAGCCATACCTTCTCGTAGGTTTCCGATCGCAGATTTTTTGATTTGTGATACGCGTCCAGTGGTCACCCCCAGGACTTCGGCAATCTCATAAACATTTAATTCCTCTACATAATACAGCTGCATGACCAATGCTTCGCGCTCTGACAAATTTGCCAGCTGGTCCCTCAACCCTCTCTTCATTTCCTGATTGCTTAAGGACTCTTCTGGGTTCGCCTCTTTTGAGACAAACCAAATTGAGTGCGCATCATGCATTTCATCTAATGATTGATGTAGGTTTGCCTCAAAAGCCTGTTGCCACTTGCGTAACTCATCAGGCGTCAAGCCCAAGAGCTCTGCAACTTCACCGTCTGAGGGAGCACGTTGCAATTTTTGCTCGAGGCTTAGGGTCGTTCGATCTACTTTTTGTTTCATCGCAATCGTCGTACGACATAAGTTTGAACTACGCCTTAAATGGTCCACGATTGACCCGCGAATACGAATTTTTGCATAGCTGCTAAAGGTTACGCCTGGTTTTTTGACATATTTCTGGCTTGCGTCAATCAATCCAATATATCCAACCTGCAGTAAATCATCCACTTCCACGGCACCCTTTGCCCGCCCGTAAAAATAGAACGCGAGTTTCCGGACCGTTTGCAGCTCTGACATAATCAGATCTTCCGGCTTCGGTTTTTGCTCTTGGTAATATCCCTTATTGACAGTCATGACCCCTCTTTCGGATCAGTTAATCCGTCGAAAAAACGTATGCCATCAAAGGCATTCATCGGAGACTTAAGTGTTTCTCGCGCCAGAGATTTGAAGGCCATAAGCTCTTTTTCATGAGCCTTAGATGCATTGGAAAGTAGCGCTTTGCGCTGTACGACAGAGCGCCTCATTGCGTTAGAAAAGGGAATGTGACCCGCAAAAGTCAGATTTACATCCAGAAACCTCGTGGCAATACTCTGGAACTTCTCAAAGTTTTTAAATGCTTCCGCACCGTCTTTCGCCATATTTATCACGATGGAAAAATGGTGAAGCTTATGTTCATATTGGGCGGCCTTGATGACCGCATAAGCATCCATGAAACTTGTGGGTTCGGCAACCACAACGACCAACACACGCTGGGATGCGGCAACAAAAGCCAGGGCGCTATCACTGGCGCCTGCGGGTGCGTCGGTAATAAGTATGTCTGTGTTATTTTGTATGCTGTCAACATTTCGTATGAGCTGCGACCGAGCGCGCGCGTCAATATTCATCATATCAACCAGGCCGCTACCGCCGGCTAAAAGCTTCACACCATCGGGCCCGGTCTCGATAATTTCCTCAATTGTCAAGTTGCCAGTCAGCGTATCATAGAGCGTATTTTGCGCATTTTTTCCCATTAGGATGTGAGAATTGGCCAGCCCAAAATCTGCATCAAACAGGCACACACGATGGCCAAGCTGCGCGTACATAATTGCCAAGTTAACAGCAATACACGTCTTGCCTACGCCGCCCTTACCGCTAGCAATTGTGATAGTATTGGTCATCAACTGGCGTCCATATCGGATTTTACTGCGTCTGTTGACGCATCGGTATCATACTCTTTTTCGATAACATAGCCTAGCAAATACTGTTCCATAATTTCACATGTCGCTTTTGCTAAGTTTCCACTAAGCTCAAGTGTTCCGGTCAACCAACCAACTTTTGCTGATTTCGTGATAAGTTGAGAAACCTCCGGAACAGAAAATTCGGTCTCATCCAATTTTGTGAGTACAATCTGCGCATCTAACTGGGCCGCCTTATCGAGTTCATGGGCCAGTCTATTGGTAGCCAAACCACTAGGTATCGCCATGACCACTTGCAGCTTAAGATCGCCAAAATATTCTTGTAACTCTGGCCACATTCTAATGACCTCATCCGTTGTGCAGGCCATATCAATAATCTGAAGCGTGTTGCGTGCGATTGGACCCCAATCGGTCGGTTGGGAGATCGGCCAATGTGCAACGGGCATGTTGAGCATATGTGCGTAATGGGGCAAAAGCCTTGGTTGCGGCCGGTTCGTATCCTCCATGCTCACCAGCCGAACAATACGCGCTTCCATCATTTCACTCAGCAAAGAGGCAAATTTAGCGGCGAGTGTCGTCTTGCCGCAACCAGAGGGGCCAACGACCAAGATCACGTCGGCATCAAGAGTGCTGGACAGCTCACGGGTCACCACACTCTGCGCAAGATGTGCGACCAGCTCCGCATTTGTGCTGGGCCACCCACGGGCATTTAACTTGGCAATAGCAGCATCAATCAATGCACGATCAAAGCCCAAATCCACCAACTCATGCTGGACAAGCGGCGGAGCAGTGCGATCCTGCGGCACGGGTTCTGCCATCACCTGCGGTTTATCCATAGCCTTGGAGCTAAGTGCTAAATGCTCCTCAATTCTCTTGAGGCGCGCATCAAAGCTTTGGCTCGGCTCTGGTGGCATGCTCTGTTCGACCTTTTCAGGCTGGGGCGGCGCAACTTTCAATATTGGAGCGGCTGGGCTGGCTTGTGCCGCGGCTGGCGCTTGCTCTTTCGCTAAGGCTTGCTCGGGTTGCGGGTCTGCTTGGGGGGGTATCCCGCCCTCGATAGAGACGAGCCGCAAGACATCTGTGGGCGCGGTTCTTGGCGCCTCCGTTGGGGTGGGGCTTGAGGCTGAAGCTGAGGCTGAGGCGAGGGTGGCGGAAGCGGAGCTTGGGGCTGAGGCTGAAGCCGCCGAGACGGAGAATTGTTTTTCCATCTCTTGTTCAAACACAGTTTGGATGGCTTTTGGGCGACGCGGCGCCGTCTTGAGCGGATCAAGGCTCGCCTTGATCTGCACCAGGCCATCTTGCTGGGTTGTGGACAGGATATAGGCGTCAGATCCAAGTTGCCGTACAACCTCATCCATCGCCATAGCGCTATCGGGAGCTGTCACTGTGATTGTGGGCATTTTTATTCCCTTCATACGGTTTCAGGTTGGCGTTCTGATGCGTTCGGCGCATCAACGTGGTCTTCATCAGAGGCAAGGGCGTCAAATCCGCCGATTGTGGCATAGACTTCAACGCGCCGATTTTCGGGCAGCTCAGTAAAGCTTAGAATTATTATGTCTGGCACATGGCTGCGGACAAAATCGGAAAATAACCGCCGAATTTGGGGCGCGACGACCATGATGCTCGGGCGGCCTTCTGCGCTCAGCTTCTCACTTGTTTCGTTAATGGACCGCATGAGCTGCTGGGCCAATGTGCCTTCCAGGATCAAACCCTCTTCGCCGCTCTGCCGTGCGGTGCGCAGCATCAGCTGCTCAAGCTCAGGCGTCAGGGTCATCAACGGCAAGACAGTGCCGAGCGGTGCAACCTGCTGGATCAGAAGCGGCGCCAAGGCGGGGCGCAAAGCCTCTGCCATTTCATTGGGGCCCATGTTCGGGCCAACTATATTGGACAGACCTTCCAGTACCCGGCGGAAGTCAGAAATTGGGATGCGTTCAGACAGCAACCGGCGTAAGACCAGCGTCAGCATATGAAGCGGGATCAATTTTGGCACGATGGATTTGACAAGGTTTGGACTTATTTCGGACAAACGATCCAAGAGGGTCTGCACGTCATCTTGTCCAACCAAGTCAGCGGCATGTTTGGTGAGCAACTGGCTCAAATGGGTGGAAATAACGGAATCAGGTTCAACCACCGCATAATCATGAGCTTCGGCTTCGGCCTGTTGCTCTGGTCGGATCCAGATTGCATCAATGCCGAATGAAGGATCTTTCACCTCTATACCATCCAGCTGAATATGTGTTCCGTCACCGGGTAGGGCCAGTTTGCGGTCGGGATAGATTATGTCCTCTCCAACGATGGTTTGGCCGATGCGGATGCGATACTGGTTGGGTTCGAGTGACAGATCATCACGGATGCGCACGCCGGGAACAACAAAGCCAAGGCCACGAGACACTTCCCGCCTAATACCCGTTACGCGGCTCACGAGCGGGCCTGATTGCTCTTCATCGACCAAGCCGATTAAGCCATAACCCAGTTGCATGGAGATGGCGGAATAGTCAGTGATATCTGACAAAAGCACAGAATCCGCCTCTGGCTCTTCATCCTGTGCTTCGCTGAGTTCCTCTAGCTGTTCGTCTATGACCTGTTGAGCCTCTGATTGACGGGCAAAATAGGCAGCTGCAGCAGCCATGCCGGCAAAAGCAATAAACAATTGGTTCGGCATGCCTGGAACCAATCCGATGATGAACATCACAACCGCGGTCGGAACCCAAGCGCGTGAGAGATTGACCTGACCGCCAATATGTTGCGCCATATCCTGTGTTGAGGACACACGGGTGACGATGATCGCTGTGGCAATGGACAAGAGCAGCGATGGGATTTGGGCCACAAGACCGTCACCGATGGACAGCAAGATATAGGCTTGTGCAGCATCTCCGACCGCCATGTCGTGCTGGGCAATACCAATGATCAGCCCGCCCAAGATATTAATCGCAAGGATGAGCAGGCCCGCGACCGCATCGCCCTTCACAAATTTTGATGCCCCATCCATGGAGCCATAGAAATCCGCCTCATTGCCAATTTCTTGGCGGCGGGCTGTTGCTTCTTCCGGGGTCAAAATGCCCGCGTTCAAATCCGCGTCAATGGCCATTTGTTTTCCGGGCATAGCGTCTAGAGTAAACCTTGCGGATACTTCTGATACGCGCCCGGCGCCTTTGGTAATCACAACCAAATTGATAATGACCAAAATGACAAAGACGAAGATGCCGACTGCATAGTTTCCCGCCACAACGAAATCGCCAAAAGCCTTGATGACCTGTCCCGCGGCGTCACTGCCTGTGTGGCCCTCGCTCAAAACAATGCGCGTTGAGGCCACGTTCAGCGCCAATCGCAAGACGGTTGCGATCAAGATCAAGTTCGGGAAGGAGGAGAAATCAAGGGGGCGGTGGGTGTGTAATGCGACCATTAAGATGAGGAGGGACAAGACGATATTGACCACAAAGAATGTGTCCAAAAGAAAAACTGGCAGCGGCAAGACCATCATCGCAACTAAGATCAAAATGCCGATAGGCAGAACGGACCCGCCCATGGCAGATTTCATATCAGCTGTCAAAATTTGGCTGCGTGTCAGATCCATGACATCACACCCCTGTCAAAAACCCGACCATCGGCAGGCCACGCATGCGTGGCCATAAGAGGCGTGTTTGTTGAGTAAATGGGCGGTTTCACGGTCTGCTGTTCCTTATTTTACGGTGCGGTGAATTTCGCACATGAGTGAAGAAGCAAGACGCGTGCCAACTGGGTAAATTTTTTTTAGGGGGTGAGGAGGGCTTGGCATGAATTCTGCAAAGTGGAAGGAATAAATTCCCACAGGAGCTATGATCAATGCGCCATCATTCGACCCAAAAATCGTCACGACACTATGTTTTTCCCGTTGCGGCGGGGCTTTGCGCCTTGAGCCTGTCTGGTTGTAGTGACCTCATGACCAGCTTTGACTTGAGCAGAGCGACACCAGCTGAAATCACGGCGAAAGCTCAGGCTAAAGAGTTGAAAACTGTGCGGACGGCC
>JABGTH010000103.1 GCA_018647275.1 Paracoccaceae bacterium | reverse complement strand
TTTCAGATACGCCAGCGCCCAAAGCACACATGATTTTTTCGTTATAAAAATACGCGGGGCTACGTGCCGCGCCATCGAACACAACCATACGCACTGAGTTGGACCCAACATCCACAACACCAACGCGTGATAGGGCGCGCGTACCGGGATCATCAAAAAGGGAAAGCCCGAATGAGCCCGTTTCGTCAGCAGAGGTTTCTGTTTTCACGTCCGGTTTTCCCTATCAGGATGTGCAATCAATTGTGCGCCGTTCGGTTAGACGCGGTAAAGTTAGAAATCAATTGGGCTTGGGTGGTTCGTTCTTCGTATGGGTCAATTTTGGAACATCGGATGCACCCGCAGATCCACGCCCTGACAGTGATGGGTTCTCCATAAAAAAGCGATGGCAGTTAAATTCAAAGGTGCCTTCATCAACGGGTGGACGATTAAAGCTGCCATCAGGTGCCATAACCCAACTTTGGGTCACGTCTGCGAGATTTGCGGCCATGATTTGGGACACGATTTGCGCCTTAACCGTGCCATTTGTTATTTCGACCAATGTTTCCACACGGCGGTTCAGATTGCGGCTCATCCAGTCGGCAGAGGATATGAACACCTTTGCGTTTTTGTGGGGCAGGCCGTGGCCGTTGCCAAAGCAAACGATGCGCGAATGCTCAAGAAAGCGTCCGACGATTGATTTAACACGAATATTTTCGGAGAGACCTTTGATGCCCGGACGCAGACCACAGATACCACGCACAACAAGGCTGATTTTAACGCCGTCTTGGGAGGCTGCATACAGAGCATCAATTATTTCTTTTTCAATAAGGCTATTCATTTTTGCCCAGATCTCAGCAGGCCGGCCAGCACGCGCGTGTTCCGCCTCTGCTGCGATCATTTTTAGCAGGCGGGTTTTTAGGTTGGCGGGCGAGATCGCAAGGTTGCTGAGGTTTGCTGGTGGAGCATAGCCTGACAGATAGTTAAACACCTTGGTTGCGTCACGGCCCAATTTTGCGTCGCATGTAAAGAGCGATAGGTCGGTGTAAATACGTGCGGTGATCGGGTGATAGTTGCCGGTGCCGTAGTGGGTATAAGTCACCAGGTCACTGCCTTCACGGCGCACAACAGTGCTAATCTTTGCATGGGTTTTCAAATCGATAAATCCGTATACAACATGCGCACCTGCGCGCTCCAAACGTCGTGATTGGCGGATATTGGCGGCCTCGTCAAAGCGCGCCTTTAGCTCAACCAATGCAGTAACAGACTTGCCACCTTCGGCTGCTTCACACAGCGCTTCGACAATCGGGGACCGCTTGGATGTGCGGTAAAGCGTTTGCTTGATCGCGACTACATTTGGATCGCGTGCAGCTTGCTGCAAGAAACGAACGACCATATCAAAGGTCTCGTAAGGGTGATGCAGAAGCATGTCTTTTTGACGAATAGCGGCGAACATGTCGTCCTCAAAATCGGTTACGCGCTCAGGCACGCGTGGCTTGAAAGAGGGCCATAAAAGATCGGGGCGTTCGTCTAGCACCAATTCGCTTAGGTCATCGACGCCAATCATGCCGTCGATCTCGATCAGTTCTTCGTCGCCTACGCCCAGTTCGGCCATAACGACGGATTTGAGCTTTCGCGGCGCACCAGCCGAAATGTTAATCCGAACAACCTGTCCGCGTTTGCGGCGTTTCAGCGCGACTTCAAACTCGCGCACCAAATCTTCGGCTTCGTCTTCTACCTCGAGATCGCTGTCCCTTAGGACGCGGAATTCAAAGTGACCTTTGAGTTCATATCCTGGGAACAGGCCGGAAATATTAAGGACGAGCAGTGTTTCAAGCGGTAAAAATCTGTGACCTTTGGCGCTGGGTATTGAAATGAAACGGTCGATCTGTGCCGGGATTGGCAATAGGGCCTGCAAGTTACGTTTGTCACGTTTACGTTGCAGTTGTAGCGCCAGCGCATAACCCGTGTTTGGGATGAACGGGAAGGGATGAGCCGGATCAATCGCCAAAGGCGAGAGCACGGCGAACACTTGGCTTAGGAAGAAATCCTTGAGAAATACGCGGTCATCATCGGTTAAATCGTCAAGTTGCAGGATCTTAATGTCCTGCGCTTCCATCTCTGTGTGCAATTCACCAAGAACGCGCTGTTGCGTGTGCATCAGATCACGCGCGTTTTCGTCAATCAGTTTCAATTGTTCTGCAGGGGACAGACCGTCAATTCCTGGTGTGACATTACCTGCGCGCGCCAATTCACGCAGACCTGCGACGCGAACGGTGTAAAATTCGTCTAGGTTATCTGCGCTGATTGAAAGAAAGCGAAGCCGTTCGAGTAGCGGGACACGTTGGTTTTCGGCTTCTTGAAGAACGCGCCAATTGAAACCAAGCCAACTTAGTTCACGATTATAAAACCTATCTGCGCTGGATGGATCCAAATCAGGGAGGTGCGTTGGCGCATCAAAGGGCGCTTTTAGGAAATCAGCGTGTGACATAGGATTTTGTTAGCACTCAACTATGACGTTTAAGTGGCGATTATTGCGCCGTTTATCTCAAGTTGTCCAGCACTTGAGAGGCTAGTGCGCGTGTCAGCGGTTTGTGGCGGGCAAGGCTATGGTCATCCATCGCGCAAACAACCTCCCGTGCTGCTGCAAATGACCGATTAATGCGAAGAACCAAAAAGGGGATCACATCGGGACGGGGCATAAGCTGGCGGTCACTAAATTGTTTGGCAATTACCGCACCCAACAGAGTATCGTCAGGTGCTTCAAGGGTCGCAACGCCTGCTGCGTCTATGCGGCTCTGGAGATCTGGAAGGTTAAGGCCCCAGTGGTTCGGTGTGCCAGTCCCGGTCATCAACAAGGGGTGCTGGTTCATGCGCATCAAGTTATGCAAGTGAAACAACGCGGTTTGAGCGTCAGCGTTTGCAGCGATACTTGGGACGTCCTCAACGGCAACAGCCCCTTGCGCAAGGGAGGGTATATCAGCATCTGAAAGACCCGTTGCAGAGACAATTTGTCCAGCGTGCGTGCCTGCCCAGACGTGAGATAGGTGAGTTTTGCCTGAACCTTCGGGACCACATAAAATGAGTTTTTCACCTTCCCAATTTTGGGATGTTTCCATCATAGCCACAGCCACTGCATTGCTTGGCGCGATCATAAAGTCGTCGCGTCCCAAGGCGGGCACAACGGGTAAATCAAAACTAAGTTGTTGGTTCATGCGTCGTCGGACTTTCGGCTGTTCCCTTTGTAGAGCAGGCTGGCGATATACTGACCGATCGCAAAGCGTATAATCACTCCAATTGCTGCTGCCAGAGGGACGGCGACCAGCAGGCCGACGAAACCAAATACGGTCCCAAAGACGGACAATGACAGCAGCAACCATACAGGATGCAGGCCAACGCTGTTGCCGACCAGCTTTGGCGTCAAATAGTTGCCCTCGATCACTTGGCCGACAACAAAGATAATAGCGACAAGGCCAATGCGCATCCAGTCAGTTGAATAGGTGATGACGCCATCTACGGTGACTTCGATGCCGTTCCAAAATTGAAAAATGGCAAGACCAATCGCCAAGACTCCGCCAATCAATGATCCAAGATAAGGAATGAATGTGACGAGTCCTGCGATAAACCCCACAACAAGTCCAAACTGTAGCCCGACAATCGTCAGTGCGAAGGCGTAATATGTCCCCAGGATCAGGCAAACGGTTCCCATGCCGCGAATGAATGCGGCTAGGGTTTGGTCGATTTGTTTGGCAAGTTTGCGAATGATGGGCGCGTGGTCGCGGGGCATCAGTTCATCGATACGGGCGATCATGTTGTCCCAATCTAACAGCAAATAAACCGACACAACGGGCACGATGACAAACAGTGTAACGATATTGATCAAGGATGCCGCCGAGCTGAGTGCTGTATTTAGCAATGTGCCGCCACGGCTTTTGATCGTTTCCCCGACGCTATACAAGGTTTGGCTAAGAGGTGATGTTTCGTCGAGCAATGCAGGAAAGCGTTCCGTGAGCATCATCCCTAGGTCGATCGCATATTGCGGTGCGCTGGCAAAAAGTAATGTAGTTTGGTGGATCAGTGTTGGGATCACTAGCAAGGCGACCAGTACAAAAAGGAGAATGGCAGTTAGCGTAATAGTGGCTGTCGCCAAAACACGACTGGCACCAAGGTCTTCAAGGCGGTCGGCAACTGGATTAAGGGAATAGGCAGCAGCTGCGCCAAGGACGAAGGGAAGAAGTACGTCGCCCAAGACCCAAAGTAGGACAAAAAGAATTGCGGCTGTGAGGCCCCAATATTTTAATTGATCGCGTACTGGCAGGCCCATCTTTGGCTCCTAATAAGTCCGCATCACAAATCGCGTGTTTGAATGAAATATTCAAGGGCAGACGTAAAAAGGCCCCGTGCTACAGGGCCTTTGGTCACAATTAAATTATGTTTAGTGACAGGTTGGGCGTGTGCCTGGCAGTAGAACCTTGTCGATCACGTGGATCACGCCCTTGGCAGCTTTGATGTTTGCAGCCCCAACCGTTGCCATTTCTCCGGTACCATCAGCAATCGTCACGCCATCTGCACCTTTGGTGATGCACAAACGCTTGGGGGCTAGAATCGTCTTGATGTAGTTGGACCCAGTTGGGATCGCTTCGGTTGTTAGATTGCGATCATCTGCATGGTACAAAAGGATGTTTGTAAGATCGCCTTTTTTTCTGGTTTAAGTAACGTTTCAACTGTTCCTGCTGGCAATGCTGCGAAAGCATCGTTGAGCGGGGTGCAGACAGTGAGTGGACCGGGCCCCTGAAGCGTTTCGACTAGTCCCGCCGCGGAGACGGCGGCAACCTGTGTTTTGAAACGATCATTATCTGATGCGATTTCAACGATGTTAGCGGCCTGAGTTGCGGTTCCAAGTGTCAGTTTTACAGCGGTTATGGCGGCACAATTGCGCAAAGTATTCATTGTAAAAATCTTCCTTGTTTTCATCCAAGCCTCATGACTTTCTGAAAGAGATACGCCGTTGTTTGTGCGATGGAATATGTCGCTTACGGTTGTGTTCTTAAAGGTTTCAATTGCCTGATTTGGGTGGTTTATGAGCAAGTTCTCTGGTGCTGTATTCCGTTAATTCAAGGGCTTTGCTCCCTACGCTGCGCGTCTCCCCCAGAGTTTTTCTGGCAAGATGATGTTGGCGAGATTGCTGGGAGGTAACAGGGGCGTTGCGAGGGCTGGCCGTTTGGCTTAATCAGGCAATAATTGTTATTTGAGGAGCCACGTGATGCGTTTGAGCCGTTATTTTCTGCCCGTTCTAAAGGAAAACCCTGCTGAGGCGCAGATTGTTAGCCACCGTTTGATGCTGCGTGCAGGCATGATCAAGCAATCAAGTGCTGGGATTTATTCCTGGTTGCCGCTTGGTTTCAAAGTTTTGCGCAAAATTGAGAACATTGTGCACGAAGAACAGCAGCGCGCTGGGCACATGCCGATGTTGATGCCGACCATTCAATCCGCTGACCTTTGGCGCGAGAGTGGTCGTTATGATGATTACGGTGAAGAGATGCTGCGCATCAAAGACCGAAATGATCGTGACATGTTGTTCACACCAACAGCAGAAGAAATGATCACTGACATTTTCCGTTCACATGTTGGTAGCTATAAAGACTTACCTTTAACCATGTACCAAATCCAGTGGAAATTCCGCGATGAACGCCGTCCACGGTTTGGCGTGATGCGTGGCCGTGAATTCTATATGAAAGACGGTTACAACTTTGATCTGACCAAAGAGGATGCGTTGCACGCCTATAACCGTCACTTGGTCAGCTATCTGCGCACCTATGAACGCATGGGCCTGCAAGCGATCCCAATGCGTGCGGACTCTGGTCCAATTGGTGGCGATGATACGCATGAATTCTTGGTGTTGGCTGAAACAGGTGAATCTGAGGTGTTTTACGATAGCGCAGTGACTGACCTGACGTTTGGGGACCGTGACATCGACTATGACAATGTTGAGCAATGTGCGGCCGTGATGGAAGAATTCACAACCAAATACGCCCGTACGGACGAAACGCACGATGAAGCGCTGTTTAATCAAGTTCCTGAGGACCGTCGCAGGACGGCCCGTGGCATTGAAGTAGGCCAGATTTTCTACTTTGGTACTAAGTATTCGGAAGCGATGAAGGCCACAGTTCAAGGCCCTGATGGTAAGCCCGCACCAGTTCACATGGGGTCGCACGGGATTGGCGTCAGCCGCTTGTTGGGTGCAATCATTGAAGCTAGCCATGATGATAAGGGTATTATTTGGCCAGAAGGCGTCACGCCGTACCACTGTGGAATTGTGAACCTGAAACAGGGTGACGAAGAAGCAGATGCAGCTTGTGATGTGTTGTATAAATCGTTAACTGCGCTTGGCTTGGAACCTCTTTACGATGACCGCAAAGAGCGCGCTGGTGGCAAGTTCGCAACTATGGATCTGATTGGTTTGCCTTGGCGTATTACGGTTGGTCCACGTGGCTTGAAGAATGGTGTTGTTGAACTAACCTCGCGCCTAACGGGTGAGAGTGAAGAGATGACGCCAGAATTAGCAGTTCAGAAGATCGCAGAAATCTACGCGGCGCTATAACTTAAGAAAGGGAGGTGCTGTGATGATCGTTCGTGCAATCACGCTTGCTGGTGGCTTGGCCGTCGGTGCTGGCACCTCCCAATTTCCTGAGTTCAGTCAGCAATACGCGCAACGTTTGGGCGGAGCGGTTGACGCTCTGAGCGAGGTTGTTGCAGATTTCGACACTTCTGCAGCCGCAGAAGGATTGTCGCGATTTGAAGCGTTGGAGCAGATGACCGGTGCCGATTTTATCGAACGGCGTCGCGCCGATATGGAACGTACTTTTGACCGTCATGCGATATTGACTGAAGATTTGAGGTTATTGGCTCAGGCTGGTCCATTCATACGGGCCTATCACGCAGCCCGCTTTACCGATGGCGATGTGGCAAGTGCGGCATGGGATGCGTTCCAGCCTGCTGTCCCGCTCAACCTGACGGGCGCAATCTTTGCTGGTTTTGGCTTTTTCGTTGGCTTGATCACAATGAGAAGTTTTTTGGCGGTTATTCGCTGGCCGTTTCGCCGACGCACGACTTGACCAAGGCGTACAAACGACACAGGCTGTCTGTAACCTAGCATACCAAACAAGAAAGAGCCAAGAATGGCCAATACGCCCAAACCCTTTGCACCTTTCGAGTGGATGATTGCCTGGCGCTATCTGCGCGCGCGCCGCGCTGAAGGTGGCATAAGTGTTATGACCGTTATCAGTTTGGTTGGGATCACACTGGCGGTATTCGCATTGATTGTGACCCTCGCAGTGCGTTCGGGGTTTCGCGCGGAGTTTGTTGATACTATCCTCGGATCAAATGCGCATGTCACCGTCTATAATATGGGCGAGGTTTTAAATAGCGGCCAAATTGATCGCACGATCAAAGACTATACCGCTATGGCGCAACGTGTGTCTGAAGTTGATGGTGTTATTCGTGTGGCCCCCTTGGTACGCGCGCAGGCGATGGCGAATTTGCGTCAATCGAATTCGGGCATTGAGATTTACGGTATCTCTGCGGCAGACCTTTTGACAATCCCGCGGATTGCCAACCCCGAAACTTCATATGGCGATATAACGCGCTTTGGCCAAGGCATTGCGATTGGGTCAGGTGTTGCGCGTGAATTGGGTGCAAGCGTTGGTGACAAAATCAAAATCATCTCGCCCAACGGCGTCAAGACTGCGTTTGGGATAAGCCCACGGGTCAATGCCTATGAGGTTGTTTATGTGTTTAGCGCCGGGCGCTACGACATTGATCGGACGCGGGCCTATTTGCCAATTCAGGATGCGCAGGCGTTTTTTAATCGTGAAGGCGGTGCAACCGAACTGGAAATTATGGTTGGAGACCCCGAAGCGATTAATAGTTTAATACCTCAAATTATTGCAGCTGCAGGCGATCGGGCTTTGCCCTTCACGTGGTTAGAGGCCTCTGGTGGGTTCCTGCGTGCACTTGAGGTTGAGGACAATGTGATGTTCGTCATCCTATCAATTTTGGTTTTGATCGCTGCAATGAACATCGTGAGTGGTTTGATTATGTTGGTGAAGAACAAGGGGCGCGATATTGGCATATTGCGTACTATGGGACTAAGCGAAAGTTCGGTTTTAAGGGTGTTCTTTATCTGCGGTGCTTTCACTGGGATTATTGGTACCGCCTTGGGGGTAATATTTGGCTGCTTGTTCGCCATTTATATCGATCCGATTTTCAGCGCGGTAAACTGGCTGATGGGGGGCGGCGTTTGGGATCCTGCAATTCGTGGGATTTATGCTTTACCTGCGGAACTACACTTTGCAGATGTCATGTCAGCGGTCGCTCTGTCCCTTGGCTTGTCGTTCATCGTAACGATCTTTCCTGCGCGACGTGCAGCCCGAATGAATCCTGTGGAGGCTTTGCGTTATGAGTGATCTAGTCCTTGAGCTGAGCGGGATACGCAAAACCTACAATGTTGGTTTACCCAATGAGGTGCAGGTTTTGCGTGGCATAGACCTAAAGATCAAAGCCGGTGAAGTTGTTGCTTTGGTTGCCCCGTCTGGAGCAGGCAAATCCACGTTGCTTCATATGGCTGGTCTATTGGACACTCCTGATGCGGGTGATGTCACTTTTGGTGGCCAAAACATGCAAGGCCTGAACGATTGGAAACGTACAGGGCTTCGTAGAGATGACATTGGCTTTGTCTATCAATTCCACCATTTGCTGCCTGAATTTACAGCAATAGAGAATATCGTATTGCCCCAGTTGGCTGCAGGCGTGGGTCGCAAAGCGGCGCATGAACGCGCGCTTGACCTGCTTGGTCGCGTAGGCGTCGCAGAGCGTGCAGATCACCGCCCTGCTGCATTGTCTGGTGGCGAAGCACAGCGCGTGGCGTTTTGCCGTGCCCTTGCAAACGGTCCACGGTTGCTTTTGGGTGATGAACCAACAGGCAACCTGGACCCGACCACTTCTGATCAAGTCTTTGGTGCATTGATGGATTTGGTGCGGTCAACAGGTTTGGCAGCAGTCATTGCCACCCATAACTTGGAATTGGCTGCCCGAATGGACAGGGTTGTGCGATTAGGTGCTGGCGTTTTGCGCAATGAGCCTCATATTTAGTCAGAACTCAAAACCCTAAACACTAATGGAGACTGCGCGATGCCACATGTGACCCTAGACGAAATCGAACGCGTTGTATTGGCGGCGTTGCTTGAACATGGCGCTGATGCATTCCCTGCGGCGGAAGTTGCGCGTGCAGTGCGCAAAGCTGAAGCACACGGGAACCGTATTTGTGGGCTGTACTATCTAGAAAGTTACTGTCAGCAATTACGCACTGGTCGAGTGAAAGGGAACGTATCCCCTGTAGTTTCCGCCCCGCGTCTGGCAACAATTCATGTCGATGCGCAATTTGGCTTTGCACAACCTGCGTTTGCCTATGGCCTGGTGCCTGCGCTGGATGCTGCACGTCAGTTTGGGACTGCGACGCTGGCCATTGGTCATGCACATACCTGCACGTCCTTGGGGTATTTTACTGAACAGGTGGCACGCGCCGGCTTCATTTGTTTTGGCCTGACGAACGCATCACCTATCGTTGCTCCCCCAGGTGGTAAGACGCGCGTCATCGGCACGAACCCGATCGCGTTTTCTGTGCCTGACGGTGAGGGCGGATTAGCCATGCAATTTGACCAATCCACGACAACCGTCGCATTGGGCAAAATTACTATGGCTAAGGCCGCTGGTACCTCAATCCCTGAAGGGTGGGCCGTTGATAAAAACGGTATTCCAACGACGGATCCAGAAGCCGCATTGACCGGTTCGTTGGTTTCAATGGGTGGGTACAAAGGCTGGGGCTTGGGTCTGATGGCTGAAATTTTGGCTGCTGGGATGACGGGCTCGACCCTTAGCCAAGACGTGAAACCTTTGAAGGCACCTGAAGGACCGCACCACGATTTGGGTCAATATTATATGATCATTGATCCTAATGTGTCTGATGGATTTACAGATCGGTTAGCCCGAATCGCTGAGGCAATCAGCGAAGATGAAGGCGCGCGTATGCCGGGTCAACGGCGCACAGAAAGCGATCCTGTTGACGTTCCAGACGTAGTCTGGGCGCAGGCGATGGAACTGTCAGGCTTAGACGCGTCCTAGTTTACGCACAATAGGCTGACCTATGCGAGTTGGGTCAGCCAAACACCCGCAGCCATCAAGGCGATGCCTGAAGCGCGCGCCAACCCAAGAGGTGAGACTTGCGCGCCAAAAAGGCCAAAGTGGTCGATTGCAGCCGCGCTAATCAATTGTCCCAGCAAGACGAAAAAGACAGCGTTTCCGACCCCGAAATGTGGGGCGATGTAGGTTATGGTCAGCACATAAAACGCAACGAAAGCACCCGCTAAAAATAGATGTTTTGGGGCAGAGAGCAATTGGTTGAACCCTTCGGTTCCCATTACGACCATAACGATAAGACTGATGCTGAGCGCCACAAGGAACAGGGTAACGGCAGCAGTTGCTGGTGACCCGATATACTTGCCAAGTGCCGCGTTCAGACCGGCAAGCAATGGAATACCTATCCCAGCCAACAACATCGTTAAAGCGTATTGGGTCATCTCAATT
>JABGTH010000105.1 GCA_018647275.1 Paracoccaceae bacterium | reverse complement strand
CCCCCCATCCACAATAGTTGTGGCGTAGAGAAGTCGCATCAATTTCGGATTAGAAATGCGAAACAAATTTTTCAGCTCTCCGGGTTTATTGAGGCGGCCCAACGCGAAATTTCCGAAGACCCGCATTTTTCAAACGTAGCATTGTGCGCACACCAACGCTTGATCTATGTATGGGGAAGCAGCCGGCTCTCTCCTCCTGAACATTCACCAGCAAAACCGAACGCATCTATCCGACTAATCTCGCGGTTTTTGCCAACCTGACTGCGCCAGAGTTGAAAGGGGCCACAATGGCCCAACACGCCCAACAACTTGCTGTAACACCGACCCATTTGGCCCGTGCCAGCCGCACCGCAACCTGTGTGACGGCCGCCAATCAGTTGACCGAGCGCCTATTGCATCAACCCCAAACCGCGTTGATCGACACAAAACAATCGGCCAAAGACATCGCGACACACTTTAACTTTGGCAGCGCAACCAACTTTACACGTTTTGTTCAGCAACATACCGGTCAAACACCGACGTAAATGTGCCAAAGCGGCTAAAAGAAATTCAATCATTGCGCAAAACGCCAATGCCATGTTCAAAACAATTTTTTTGAACATGACGGATTGACCTCTGCCAAGATCTGTAGCCTGATGCCCCGAACAAAGTGCGTTAGGGCCGCGAAATGGTGACCAACATCGACTCGGCAAACGCAAAGGGAGAATTTAATACGGAAGTCTAGCGCTGCACCAATGACAGCGCAAAAAGTTGGTAAGAGCTGCAAAAGCCGCCAATTCTAATTATTAGCCTACCAACAGGGGCATCCATGGGAACCTTTATCATTAGACGTATGGGACAGATGTTGCTGACGGCATTATGCCTGACGTTCATCGTCTTTTTCATGACTAACTTAACACCGAACCTGGAAAAACTTGCGAAAACGCAAGGCAACTTTCGTATGTCCGACGAGGCCGTTAACAGCTGGCTGTCAGATCGGGGCTATTTAGCGCCGCTTCCCTATAAATTTGGGCAATGGGTTGGCGTTGTGCCGGGCTGGACCAACGAAAAGACAGATAATGATGGCCAAACAGTCGTAACTGGCCGCTGCTTCTTAGCTGCAACACCTGTTGAAGACCGGGCACGGTTCTGTGGGGTGTTACAAGGGTTCTGGGGTTATTCTTCGGTATTTAAGACCGATGTCGATGCACTGGTCGCCAAGCGCCTATCTGCAACAGGTAAACTGATGGGCTTTGTTTTATTGCTGATGGTTCCAATGGCTTTGATTGTCGGTATTCTGGCTGGGATGCGTGAAGGCTCAAACTTGGACCGTACACTGTCGACATTTTCTATCGCCTCGACCGCGACCCCAGAGTACGTATCCGGCGTAATTTTTATCGCCCTTCTTGCCTCCTCCAAATTTGGAATATCTCCGATACTTGCAGATTGGGGTTGGATCGACACAAAGACGCTGTTCTCAGGCTCTGCTAAGAAGGCTGTTGAAGACGCGACCTTCAGGAATTTCTTTTTGCCAGTATTAACCATTTCCCTTTACGGGATGGGCTATATCGCCCGTATGACACGTGCATCGATGGCTGAAGTTATGACAGCACAATATATCCGCACCGCACGCCTGAAGGGCGTTAGCTTTCGCAATGTCGTTATGAAACATGCCCTTCGCAATGCGTTGATCGCTCCATTCACGGTCATCATGCTGCAAGTGCCATGGTTATTGAATGGCGTTGTAATCGTTGAATATCTGTTCGCCTACGATGGCTTTGGTCGTTTGTTGGTTGAAGCGGCACGTGGAAACGACATCGAACTGCTCATGGCCATCTCGGTCGTCTCCGTCATCTTGGTTTTGTTGACCCAACTGATTTCTGACATCGGTTACGTCTTCTTGAACCCACGCATTCGCATTTCTTAAGGGAGGGTCGAGACAATGGAACCATTGACATGGACCGGAAGCCTTAGCTTTTTAAACCTCTTTTTTGGACTGGCCGTTGGCATTTTTGCCATCATGGTCGTTGTCCAAATCATCACTTATCTGTTCGCAAAAGAACAGACAATTCACGTTAGGTCAGATGGAACCGCAGCCACCAGTGCAGGCATTGGTGGGCTGATCAGCTTTGGGGTCAAAGTCACTTTTGTTGCCATATTGACGATTGCGCTAGCCTATCTATTGGCTGGAATCGTCATGGGAACCAAAGCAGGTATTTTTGGTGGAATAGCACAGCAGCTTACGCCTGTCTGGGTCGGTATGGTTTTGATTTTTGTGGCCTCGATCAAATTCAAACGCAGTTTTGGCCTCTATGGTAAGTTGTTTGATAGCACTGTTGGTATGATCGGCTTTGCCATTGTCTTGTTCTGGGTCTTGGCCGGTGTCATGGCCGGCGTCTTTGACATGATCATCACCCATGACTCTCTTAGCCAAGCGTCTGGCATGAAGAACAAACTGCCCGGCACGCCACTACGGGGTGCCGAAGACGATGAATTTCAGTGGTATCTACTGGGTGGTGACAACCTTGCACGCGACGTGTTCAGCCGCTTGTTCAAGGGTGCATGGACAGTGGTTCTGATTGCACCGTTCGCCACTCTTTTCGCGTTCATGGTCGGCATTACACTAGGCCTTCCAGCAGGATACTACGGCGGACGCTTGGATACGTTTCTGTCTTTTGTTGCAAACCTTATCCTCGCCTTCCCTGTCATCCTTTTGTTCTACCTCCTGGTCACTCCAGAGATCGTAGCGACGGGTATTCCAAACTATATGGCAGCCGTGTTGTTTGTGTTTCCTGTGATCTTCTTTGGGGTGCTACTGAACTCACGCTATCACACTCAACCAAAGGTACGCACACCGCTGTTGATTGTGGTTCTAGGCGCATTAGCGTGGATTTACCTAGCGTTGATCAGCAACAACGGCAACATTATTTCAACTAAGGAATACAACATTTGGGGCCTGCCAGAGTTCTTGGACTTTTACGATATGGATCCAAGCATCTTAGTCGTGTTTGTATCTGTGGTCTTTGTGAATGCCCCTACTGTTTTCCGTATTGTTCGTGGCCTCGCCCTCGACATCAAAACGCGTGACTACGTTGCGGCGGCGCAAACCCGAGGTGAAGGTCCGTGGTATATTATGCTTTGGGAGATCTTGCCAAACGCACGCGGCCCACTGATCGTCGATTTCTGCCTGCGCATTGGCTACACAACGATCTTACTAGGTACCCTAGGATTCTTCGGACTTGGGCTGGAATCAGAAAGCCCTGACTGGGGCACAACGATCAACACCGGTCGCACCCTGATCCGCGCATATGTGCATCCCCTCTTACCGCCAGCAGTCTCGTTGCTGACTTTGGTATTAGGCCTAAATCTATTGGCTGATGGCCTGCGTGAGGAATCATTGCGCGACTAATACTGGGGGCAGGTTGCGCCCTCACCAATTGCTTACAGCACCGAAGTCGGACATTTGATACCGGCTCAACCTCCGAACAGGGAGATCACGACGATGACGACGCAAGATTATGATGGACCTATCCTTGAGATCGAAAACCTATCGATCTCGTTTTTCACGCGCCTGCGCGAGATCCCAGCGGTTATGGATTTCTCAGTGACGGTTCAGCCTGGCGAGGCCGTTGGACTAGTTGGAGAAAGTGGATGTGGTAAGTCCACCGTGGCCCTTGGCGTCATGCAGGATTTAGGCAAGAACGGTCGCGTTGTTGGCGGCACTATCAAGTTTAAAGGCCAAGATTTAGGCCAAATGACGATGGAAGAGTTACGTAACATTCGCGGCTGTGAAATCGCCATGATCTATCAAGAACCAATGGCATCACTGAACCCAGCGATGCGGATAGGTAAGCAGCTGATGGAAGTGCCAATGATCCATCAAGACATGTCTGAAACGGATGCCTATGAGCGCGCGTTGCAGGTTGTCACAGATGTTAAGCTGCCTGACCCTGAACGTATTCTCAATTCATTCCCCCACCAGCTGTCTGGTGGTCAACAGCAGCGTATCGTCATTGCAATGGCTTTGATGTCTGAGCCATCCCTTCTTATTTTGGATGAACCGACAACTGCACTTGACGTGACGGTTGAGGCTGCTGTCGTGGAACTGGTCAAAGATTTGGGCAAGAAATACGGCACTTCCATGCTGTTCATCAGTCACAACCTTGGCCTTATCCTAGAAACCTGTGACCGCATTTGCGTGATGTATTCAGGTGAGGCCGTTGAGACAGGCCGTATCGAAGACGTCTTTGACAAGATGCAGCACCCATATACCCAAGCGTTGTTTCGTTCGATCCCATTGCCGGGTGCAGACAAGAATTCTCGTCCACTGGTGGCAATACCTGGGAACTTCCCCCTGCCCCACGAGCGCCCAAAGGGATGTAATTTTGGGCCACGCTGCGACTATTTTGAGGAAGGCCGCTGTAACTCCAGCAAAGCGATCCCAATGGCCTATATCGAACACGGTGACCGTCATGAAAGCCGTTGCCTCAAGTTTACAGAGATCGATTGGGACGCCCCCTTGATTACAGCCGAGAAGAAAGAAAAAGGCGCGATTGGCGAAGTTGTTCTGAAAGTCGACAAACTAAAAAAGCACTATGAGGTCGCTGCAAATGCCATCTTTGGCGGCGGCGACAAGAAAGTCGTCAAAGCCAACGAAACGCTATCTTTTGAAGCACGCGAATCCGAAACCCTGGCGATTGTTGGCGAATCTGGCTGTGGAAAATCCACATTTGCAAAGGTCCTTATG
>JABGTH010000107.1 GCA_018647275.1 Paracoccaceae bacterium | reverse complement strand
AAGGCAGCACAAGCTGCCTCAAACGCTGCCCAAGCATCTTCAAAATCATTTGGATGGGGGTGTTCTGGCGACAGGCGGTAATCCACAGCGACAACACGCAATCCTGTAATCGAACAAAACTCTGCACAGACGCTGTCATGGCTATCAAGACCGCCAACAACAAAGCCACCGCCATGGCAAAAGAATATCGTCGCGGCTGCAGGGGCTGACGGCGAATAAACGCGGCAATGGACGCCGCCCAAAGGCACATCACTAACGGTAATATTTGCTGGGCGGCCCTGATCAAAGGCCACACACATCCTGTTATAAAGCGACCGTTGATCGGCGATGCTTAGGCCCACCGCATCATCGGGATAGTGACGTGCGCTTTCGTTCAAAAAGGCCCAAACCTCATCGTCCAAAAGCGCACTATAATCGGTCATTAGGTTGCGGTTTCCGCATGTTCCCATTTACCAATGAACCCACCAAGGATGGTTTGGATCGCAGTATCAGAAACACCATTCGCCTCAAGCTGTGCCACGAGACCGCGTTTTTTGTCGTCGATGACACTCACAACACGGGATTCCAATCCATTGGTCTCCAGTGCCTCATTGTAAATACGGGTAATAGCGTCTTTACGTAGGTCCGGCTTAAAGATTTTCCCAACAGCCGTCTTAGGCAATTCATCCATAATCTTGATATGCTTAGGTTGCGCAGCACGCTCTTTCACATGTGTTTTGCAATGTGCGATCAGCTCCTCAGGCGTGACTGTCGCGCCATCGACCAGCTCAACAAACGCACAGGGCAATTCGCCGGCATGGGCATCAGGTTGGCCGATTGCACCGGCAAAGCTAACGGCAGAATGCCCCAAAAGCGCCTCTTCGATTTCGGCAGGATCGATGTTGTGACCCCCGCGAATAATAAGGTCTTTGGCGCGTCCAGTGATCCACAAGTACCCATCTTCGTCCACACGGCCCAAGTCACCCGTGCGCAGGTATTTCTCATTGTAATAAAGGTCTTTGTTCTTTTCAGCTTCAGTATAGGTGTGCCCGACATAAACACCGGGGTTAGAAACACAAATCTCACCAACTTCTTCGACTTCGGCATCGATTAAGCCGTTGTCTGTGCTCTTAATGATTTTAATGTCAGTGTAAGGGAACGGGATCCCGATACTGCCAATTTTCTTTTCACCGTCCAAAGGGTTGCCAGACACAAGGCAAGTCGCCTCAGTCATGCCATAGCCCTCGACGATGGTAACGCCTGTTGTTTCCTCAAAGCGTTTGAACAGCTCCACAGGCAAAGGCGCGGAACCCGAGAATGCAGTTTTAACTGAGCTGATATCTGCATCCACTGCACGCTGCATCATTGCAGCCAATGCCGTTGGAACGGATACGATGAAGGTCACTTTCCAACGCTCGCTCAATTTCCAGATATTATCCAGAACACCTTCACCGCGGTACCCTTGTGGCGTTGGGAACACGACATGTGCCCCACTGGCCAGTGCACCCAGCAACATAACCTGACAGGCCATCACGTGGAACAGTGGCAATGGGCACAACATAACGTCGTTCTCATCCAGCAAAATTTCTGCGCCAACCCAACCGTTGTAGATCGTGCCAGAATAAAGGTGCTGCGCGACCTTTGGCATCCCTGTCGTGCCACCAGTGTGGAAATAGAAGGCGACGCGATCTTGCTGAACGTCTTCGAAATCAAGTGTCGTATTTTGCTCGTTAAGCTCTGTGTTAAAGTTTTTGTACTCCACGCCAGGTGCTTGCGCCGTCTTTGGGCGGATCAAAGGGATGATCCAGCTTTTTGGCGGGGTCACATAACGCAACAGGTCGACTTCCAAGACTGTCTTTACATTCGGAGCCAAAGCAACTGCAGCGGCAGTTTTCTCGGCCACGTCTGTCTTTGGGAAGGCGCGCAAAGTTACGACAACCTTGGCACCTGTCTCGCGCAAAATCGCGCCAATTTGCTCTTCGTCCAGCAGCGGATTAATCGGGTTTGCAATCCCTGCAACACCACCACCTAAAAGGCTAAGAACCGCTTCGTTACAGTTGGGAAGAATGTAGGCGACAACATCTTTTGGCCCAATATCAAGCGAACGGAATAGGTTCGCGGCTTGGGTGGTTTTGTCTTTTAACTGGGTCCAGTTGAATGTCTCAGCCTTGTCTTTTGGGCCAGAAAAAATCTGATAGCTCACCGCATTGTTTAACGGGAACTTTTCAGTTGTTCGACTGATAAGACCATACAGCGTTACCGGCAGGTCGCGCGCCTCCCATGGCATCTCAGCTTCGATACGGTTGCGATCAGTCATACCTTCGTAAGCCATGTTTATTCCTCCCAAATCCACCCCTCTGACGGGGGTGATAAATTCTCTGAAAATAAGATGCGGTGGATTGGGAAAATACGCAAGGATTACAGTAAGAATTCAACGCAGGTAAACGCCACGTCAAGTTAAGGCTAGCAACGAAAAAAGACGGCCCAATTTTGGACCGTCCTGCTATTTTATCCGTAAGCTACCCGTGGTTCGTCTCGGACACCCAAACCCAATTAGGCTTGCGGGATACGCAAAACTTGACCTGGATCTTGACGTGGTGTGTCAGCATTGGCTTGTTCGCTTCAAAGATTTCTTCGTAGCGCGCGCCGTTGCCCAAAATCTTGGAAGAGACCGCCCACAAAGTATCGCCCTTTTCAACCGTGTGCCACACAGGTTCGCCAGCACTTGGGACACTGTCTTCAACAAAGGCAAAACCTCTGACGTTACCGACGGCCGAGATAACTTTTTCTTTCATCTCTTCGCTCACAGCTTCACCTGAAAATTTGACGGTGTCACCTTCAAAAGTGATTTCCATGCCAGTTGCGTCTAGACCAAGTTTTTTGATCTTGTCCGGCAACGTCCCGCCGTCTGGCGCGGGCTCATCGCCGCAACCAAATAATTTCTTGCCGCTGCCTTTAATAAAGCTCCACAAACCAATCGAAAATCTCCCATTTTAAATTATAGTACAACATTTTCGTGACCTACCCCCGATTGAAAGGGGAATAATCTGCCAAATCAATCTATGGCGTGACCATCTGTGAATTGTAAACGCGCAAGCCGCGCATACAGTCCATCTTCAGCGACCAGTTCATCGTGCTTGCCATAGGCGACAATGCGTCCAGCGTCCAAAACAACGATACGGTCCGCCTTTTTCACGGTCGCCAAACGGTGCGCTACGATCAAGGTCGTGCGATCCGCACTTAGGCTATCAACAGCGGCCTGCACCAAAACTTCGCTTTCAGCATCTAGGGCCGATGTCGCTTCGTCTAAAAGTAAAACGGGGGCGTCGCGCAGGATTGCACGGGCAATCGCAATGCGTTGTTTTTGGCCACCTGACAGCATCACACCGCGTTCGCCCAATGGACTGTCATACCCTTCGGGCAAGCTTTGGATAAACTCATGCGCAGCGGCAGCTTTTGCAGCGGTTTCGACTTGCTCGTCTGTAGCGTTAAGGCGACCAAAGCGGATATTTTCGCGTGCAGAAGTTGCGAAAATAACTGGATCTTGAGGAACCAACGCGATGTGTTCGCGAAAAGCATCGCGCCCAAGATCAGACAGCGCATGACCATCCAACAGTATACGACCGGTTTGAGGATCATAAAAACGCAAGATCATCTGAATGATTGTGGTCTTGCCCGCACCAGACGGACCAACAAATGCAACGGTTTCACCCGGCTCAATCATCAAATCAACCTCGTCCAACGCCTTAACTGCAGGACGCGCAGGATATGAAAAGGTCACGTT
>JABGTH010000156.1 GCA_018647275.1 Paracoccaceae bacterium | reverse complement strand
TTTTTCCATGCCCTCGTCGTGGATTATATCCAATGCGGCCCGCAACCCAAACAAATGGTGCGTAGGCGCAGTCCCATTGAAATACTGCCACAATTGTTCAGGAGCACCGCGCGGAACCCAGTCCCAATAACGGCTAACACGTGGCATCGCATTGCGCACTGCCTCTGCCTTTTCGTTGAAGAATACGAATGAAACGCCCGCTGGGACCATCAAACCTTTTTGACAGGCCGCGACCATAACATCGACGCCCCATTCATCCATTTCAAATTGATCACAGCCTAAGGAGGCGATGCAATCAGCCATCAACAACGCGGGATGCCCTGCATCATCAATAGCACGGCGCAGCGCAGCAAAATCATTGCGGATTGAACTGGATGTATCCACATGAACGGCTAAAACGGCTTTAATCTGATGGTCTGTGTCTCCTTTTAGCGCCTGTGTGATCCGCGCCATATCCATCGAACTTTGCTTGCCGAAATCAAGCACATCAACCTCAACGCCCAAACCACGCGCCATATCCGCCCAGCCATGCCCAAATAGTCCTGTAATCGGGGCCAAAACACGATCTCCCTCGGACAATATATTGGAAAGGGAGGCTTCCCACGCAGCATGACCATTGCCGATATAAATCGCGCATTTGCCGTTTGTGCGTGCAACCCGCTTCAAATCAGGGATCAGGGTCGCTGTCATTTCCAACAACTCGCCATCATAAATATTGGGGGATGGGCGATGCATCGCTTGTAATACAGCATCCGGCATAACCGATGGTCCAGGAATTGCGAGGTATCCGCGCCCGTTTGCGGCAATGGGATGCTGTGTCATTAAGGGACCCTTTGTGCTTGCGTCTTGAAGACAACCTAAGCGGCTTTACAGTGGCGTCAATTGCGCATTCGCTTGCTGCAGCACTTGCTTCGCTCTAAACACCTATTTAACCGATTGATAAAAACGATACAGGCGCACCCCGTGACCGCATCAAATACTCCCATCCAAGATCAGACAGAAAACCAACCATCCAGGCAATTGGTTGCGTGGCTGTGGCGCGGATACCTGAAAAAACACATTCCAATGATGGGCTTGGCTGCCTTCTTCATGTTCCTTGAGGGATCAACGCTGGGCGCGCTTAGTTACATGATGCAACCCATGTTTGACGATGCCTTTGTGGCTGGCAACAGCACCACGCTGTACTGGGTCGGCGCGGTATTGATAATGATCTTTGTCGTCCGTGCAATTTCTTCCATCTCTCAAAAACTGCTTTTAACCACAATTGCACAGCGAACTGCGGCTGCGTTGCGCGTTGATTTGTTAGCACAAATGATGAAGCAAGACGGCGCATTCCATCAATCACATCCACCCGGATTCTTGATCCAACGAGTTCAAGCAGATGTTAACGCTGTTGGCGATGTCTGGCGCGCAATCATCACGGGAGCAGGGCGCGACTTAATCGGCTTGTTTATTTTGCTTGGAATCGCGATCAGCGTTGATCCTGTATGGGCATTGCTGGCCTGTGTGGGTATCCCTGCCCTTGTCCTTCCCGCTGCCATGGCACAGCGCTATGTGCGCCGCCAAGCCGGCATTGCCCGCGATTTGGGCGCACACCTCAGCACACGCTTGGACGAAGTGTTCCACGGCATCGTTCAAATCAAATTGAACGCCTTAGAACAGTACCAATCCAACCAATACAAGACGCTGACAAAGCGGTTTGTGCGCACTGAAATCAAATCTGCCTTTGGTGCCTCAGCGATTCCAGCAATGGTCGATATCATGTCGGGCATCGGGTTCATGTCCGTGATCCTTTACGGTGGCTCAGAAATCATAGCCGGTGAAAAATCGATCGGCCAGTTCATGACCTTTTTCACGGCTATGGGTTTTGCCTTTGAACCCTTGCGCCGTTTGGGCGGAATGAGTGGACTTTGGCAAATCGCGGCTGCTGCGATTGAACGGGTTAAAGAACTATTGGAGGCACCAATCACGCTGACAACAACACAGAACCCAGTCGCAATTCCAGACGGCACACCAAAAGTTACATTGAAAAATGTAACTTTGGCCTACGGAGACAATACGGTTCTACACGACCTATCGTTGGTCGCAGAGCCTGGCAAAACAACCGCTCTTGTTGGCGCTTCAGGTGCTGGAAAATCGACAATCTTTAATCTGCTGACTCGTCTTGTGGACCCACTGACAGGGTCCATCGAGATCAGCGACGTCCCCACGCCTGATATAGCTCTGAACGATTTGCGTGGTCTTTTCTCTGTCGTGACGCAAGAGGCTTTGCTGTTCGACGAAACCCTGCGCGAAAACATCCTGCTGGGTCGTACGGATGTCACCGACGAACAGCTTAAAGGCGTTCTAGATGCAGCGCACGTATCTGACTTTCTTGAAAACCTTCCCGAAGGCTTGGATACCAAAGTTGGGCCGCGTGGTTCCACCCTTTCAGGTGGCCAGCGCCAACGCGTTGTCATCGCACGTGCCCTACTGAGGGATACGCCAATCCTGTTGCTGGACGAGGCAACTTCAGCACTGGATGCCCAATCTGAAAACGTGGTCCAAGAGGCATTGGACAAACTGTCAGCTGGTCGCACTACGATCGTGATTGCGCACCGCTTGTCCACCATTCGGGGTGCCGACAAAATCGTGGTCATGGATCGCGGTCGCCTCATGGATCAAGGCACGCATGATGAATTGTTGAAACGTGGCGGCATCTACGCCGACTTGTATCGCCTGCAGTTCCGTGACGGAAAACAGGTCAGCGATGTGCCCAAGCTGTCAAATTTTGGTCATTCAACCGATGCTGTTCCTGTTGCTCGCCAAGGCATCTTGGAGCGGATTAAATTTAAATTCTTCGGTTAGCGACGATAGCGCCTAGCCAAGGCTTCAGGATCAGCACCTGAAAAATACTGCAGCAATGTTTTTAAGTTACGGCCACTGCGTTTCAGCCAACCTTGTTTCTGGTACTTCACTGCGCTTGTTATGGCGGTGGCATCAATGCGGCGCAACTTGCCTTTCAGCGCTTGCGACAACGCGACATCTTCCATCAGGGGGATGTCACGGTAACCACCAACAACATCATATAGTGTGCGTGATACAAGCAACCCTTGATCACCGTATGGAAGCCCCAAGCGGCTGCGCAAATTAGCCCAGAACGCAACAAACTTCCCTGTAACACCACCATCATCAAACTGTAGGCTGAACCAACCAGCATCGCCTGTTTGTAGGTGCTGGGCCGCGGCATTGCCCCAACCCTTACTCAATACAGTGTCCGCGTGTAATACAAGTAA
>JABGTH010000139.1 GCA_018647275.1 Paracoccaceae bacterium | reverse complement strand
TGAGCCTTCCCGCAAAGCCGCGGATGCCGCTTGATACATCTAGCCCCACAATGTTGGGTCACGGTAAGAAAGGAGCCAAAGCATGAGTATTTCGATTCTGGGTGCAGGTGCGTTTGGCACAAGTTTGGCCATAGCTTTAACCTCAAAGGGCCCGGTAACTTTGTGGGCACGAAGCCCTGAGCACGCTGAAGAAATGCACGTAGAACGTAGTAATAGACGCCGACTTGCGGGCGCTGAGTTTCCAGAAAACTTGCGTGTCACGTCTGAGATTTTTGACGCAATTGCAAACGACATTATTCTGCTGACTGTGCCAATGCAATTACTTGGCACCTTTTTAACTGAAAACGCCTCACTCCTTGCAGGCAAACAATTGGTCGCCTGCTGCAAAGGTATTGATCGCGCGACCGGGCTTGGCCCAATTGACTTAATCAATACAATTATCCCAACCGCTCAAGGCGCGGTTCTTACAGGTCCAAGTTTCGCAAACGACATCGCTTTAGGATTGCCGACAGCACTCTGCCTCGCGTGTGCTAACGAAGCAGCCGGGCACCTTTTGCAGGACAACCTTTCGACCCCGACCTTGCGCATTTATCGCACAACCGACGTTGTCGGTGCACAGCTTGGCGGAGCATTAAAAAATGTCTTTGCGATTGCAGCTGGCGCAGCCATAGGCGCAAAGTTGGGTGAAAGCGCCCGGGCTGCACTCATTACGCGTGGGTTTGCGGAAATGAACCGATTTGCGATTCATTTTGGCGCACAAACCCAAACTTTAGCGGGCTTGTCAGGTTTCGGAGACTTAACGTTGACCTGCACGTCTAAATTGTCGCGCAACTATAAGTTTGGTTTAGCTTTGGGCGGCGGTACCCCATTCGATACGGCTACAACGGTCGAGGGTGCGGCCACTTCTTTGGCGGTCAAAATATTGAGCGCACAGCATCAGATTGATATGCCGATCACTCACAGCATCGCAGCTATCGTTGAGGGAAAATCAACGGTCCCTGCAGAAATGAAGCACCTACTATCAAGACCATTAAAGGAGGAATAATATGCTTGTTGCACTTATCGCTTATGACAAAGAGGGTGCCTTGGAACTGCGTAAGGCAAATCGAGAGGCACATGTCGCTTATCTTAAAAGCAACGATGTCGTTCGCCAGGCAGGTCCTCTCTTGGATCACGCTGAGGAAATGTGTGGCTCTCTAATCATTCTTGAGGTTGCAGATTTAGAAGAAGCGAAAAGGTGGGCGGCAGCTGACCCCTATGGCAAAGCAGGGCTGTTTCGCGACGTGACGCTGATACCTTGGAATAGGGTCATCGGTTAATGAACTTGTAGTTATTCAAATCAGAACCCGCAGCCTGGAGTGGGTATGACCCAGTAGCCAAGGGAACTGATGGGGAAGGATGGAAAGGTGTGCGCAATTATCAAGCTCGCAATTTCATGCGGCAGATGAAAATTGGAGACATCGGGTTCCATTACCATTCGCAATCAGAAAAGTATGTAGTTGGCGTCGTCTCGATTATTGCAGGAAGCCACCAAGACAGCACAATCGACGATCAACGTTAGGATTGCGTTGATGTTGTCACGATAGAGCCCTTGGCAAAACCCAATATTATAAATTGCGGGTCAGCAACCGATTGTTACCTTGATCGGCAACACCATGTAAGACGTCATGCCACATTTGTTTTTCAAGTCTTCCACGTACTGAGTCATTAGATCGTCACGTTTTATCGTAGTCATTCTTCCACCTTAGACCAGCCATGCTTTTAGGCCTTCGAGTGAAATCGGCCTTCAAATTGCATTCAGACAAGGGGGAATATTTTTATTCTTACGCAACTTGTAACTGCAAAGCTGGTTGAACTTCAATTTTGAACCGCGACTGCCGATATTTTAGCGGTGCAAATTTCACCTACAACACTCAAAGCCAATGATAAGGCCACACCATTGATATAGACATGCAAAACAGCTATCGGATCGGCATAACTACTCAAAGGGACCATAGCATGGCTAACGATTACATTGTAAAAGACATCGCCCTAGCGGAATTTGGCCGCAAAGAGCTGGATATCGCAGAAACCGAGATGCCAGGCCTTATGGCTCTGCGCAAAGAGTATGGCGAGAGCAAGCCATTGACTGGTTCACGTATTGTCGGATCTTTGCACATGACAATTCAGACTGCTGTTTTGATCGAAACGCTTGTCGATCTTGGCGCAGATGTGCGTTGGGCATCATGCAACATCTTCTCAACCCAAGATCACGCTGCGGCTGCGATCGCTGCTGGTGGCACACCCGTCTTTGCGATCAAGGGCCAATCCCTGACTGAACACTGGGATTACCTGGACAAGTCCTTCATGTTCCCGGAAGGCGCAAACATGATCCTTGACGATGGCGGCGACGCTACATTGTACATTCTTTTGGGTGCGCGTGCTGAAGCAGGCGAAGACATCATTTCCGTTCCGCAGTCCGAAGAAGAAGAAGCGATCAAAATTCAAATCGCTAAGCGCATGAAAGAAACACCAGGCTGGTTCACTGAAACCAAAGCTAAAATTCAAGGCGTTTCTGAAGAAACAACAACTGGCGTTCACCGCCTTTATGATCTGCACAAGAACGGCCAATTGCCTTTCCCTGCGATCAACGTCAACGACTCGGTAACCAAATCCAAGTTCGATAACAAATATGGCTGTAAAGAGTCATTGGTCGACGGTATCCGCCGCGCAACAGACACAATGATGGCCGGCAAAGTTGCTATTGTCATGGGTTATGGCGATGTTGGGAAAGGTTCTGCTGCGTCCCTTGCAGGTGCTGGTGCTCGTGTCATTGTTACCGAAGTTGACCCTATTTGCGCACTTCAGGCAGCCATGGATGGCTTCCAAGTCACCACATTGGATGAGGTCGTCGAAACTGCGGATATCTTTGTTACAACAACTGGCAACAAAGACGTGATCCGCATCGAACACATGCGCAAAATGAAAGACATGGCGATCGTTGGTAACATTGGTCACTTTGATAACGAAATCCAAGTTGCTTCGTTGAAGAACCACAAATGGACGAACATCAAAGAGCAGGTCGATATGATCGAGATGCCAAACGGTCACCGTTTAATTCTTTTGTCGGAAGGTCGCTTGTTGAACCTTGGTAACGCGACAGGTCACCCATCGTTCGTGATGTCAGCATCCTTCACCAACCAAGTTTTAGCACAAATTGAATTGTTCACAAAAGGCGATGAATATCAGCCTGGCGTTTACATCCTGCCGAAACACCTCGACGAAAAGGTAGCACGCCTGCACCTTGATCGAATTGGCGTTAAGCTTTCGAAATTAGACGCAGAGCAAGCAGCCTATATTGGCGTTTCACCTGACGGTCCGTTCAAGCCAGAACATTATCGCTACTAAACTGCTTAACTTAAAAATCAGGAAGGGCCTCTGCATCTTAGCGGAGGCCTTTTTCGTTAAAAGGCAAATTATTAGTAAAAAATTACCGCAAAACAGGTCAAAATCAACCGCTGTATCAGTGTTAATTTCCAAATGGATACTTCAAGCGTTTCACACCATTCTTCCACTAAGACAGGTCGTCTTTTAGAAAAAGTGGTGAGCCCGTCCGGGCTCGAACCGGAGACCTACTGATTAAAAGTCAGTTGCTCTACCAACTGAGCTACAGGCCCACTAAGCGGTTAATTAGAAAGAGTTGGCGTTAGGGTCAAGCCTATAATTTCAACTTTATTTGCTAGTTGCTGGATTCGGCCGCCAAGCACGGTTATATGCCCTAAATGCAGGTAAAAAATAACATTCTTTTTCCGTTCATGAAGATGCATGGACTAGGCAACGACTTCGTTGTCATCGATGCACGCGCGCAATCGCTCGAAATGACAGAATCATTGGCTCGTGCTTTAGGTGATCGCCATCGCGGGGTTGGGTTTGATCAGCTTGCAGTGATTTTGAGGACCGATAGCGTCGCTGATGCATATCTAAAATTTTATAACTCAGATGGATCCACAGCTGGCGCTTGCGGAAATGCAACACGTTGCATCGCGCGACTCCTGATGGACGAAACGGGTGACCAAACTCTTTCCCTAGAAACCGAGCACGGAATTTTGTTTGCCAAGGACATGGGTAACCAAATCACCTCAATCAATATGGGGCACCCTGATCTGGACTGGCAAGAGATTCCGTTGTCTCAAAGCAGTGATACGCTTGAGTTACCGATTGATGGCTCACCAACAGCAACAGGAATGGGCAACCCACATTGCACGTTCTTCGTTGATGACGTCGACGCCATTGATCTGGAAGTTCAGGGTCCGGTTTTTGAACATCATCCGCTCTACCCGGAACGAACAAATGTACAATTCGCTCAAGTCGTTGGTACCGATCACATCCGTATGCGCGTATGGGAACGAGGTGTGGGCGTTACACTCGCCTCTGGCTCCTCATCTTGCGCCACAGCGGTTGCCGCTGCTCGACGCGGCCTAACAGGGCGTACAGTGCGCATAGATCTTGATGGCGGCACCTTGCACATAGACTGGCGCGATGATGGCGTTTG
>JABGTH010000185.1 GCA_018647275.1 Paracoccaceae bacterium | reverse complement strand
GTTTCATAGATTGGTCACCCATTTCGCTGCTCCGTTAGGTGCAGCCAAACAAGCGCTGATTGTAACTGTCAAACATATTCCGCGAAAAAAGTAGTTATCGTGATAAAATACAAAGAGGTGACAGTGTCCCCGATCTGACCTAACAATTTTACTATCATTGAGTCGCGCAGCTAAATTAGTGCGGCGAATAAGGGAGAATAAATTATGACACTGACACGTAAATCATTTCTAGGCATGGCTGGTGCTGCTGCAATGGCAATGGGCATCGGTGCACCTGCAAGTGCGCAAGAGGTGACACTGTCACTTCACCAGTTCCTGCCAGCACAAGCCAATGTTCCTGTACAAATATTGGATGTTTGGGCCGATAAAGTCGAAGCTGACTCCGGTGGTCGCATCAAAATTGATCGCTACCCTGGTATGCAATTGGGCGGCCGTCCTCCAGAGTTGATGGACCAAGCGATTGATGGCGTGGCAGACATTGTCTGGACCGTTGTGGGTTATACACCTGGCCGTTACCCAACGACTGAAGTTTTTGAGCTGCCATTTATGATGACAGAATCCGGTGCAGGCCCTGCAAGCCACGCGCTTTGGGATATGTTTGAAACACACATGAAAGACGGTGAGTTTAAAGATCTCAAAATTCTAGGCACATGGGTTCACGGACCAGGCATGTTGCACATGAACAAGCCGGTTACAAAACCAAGTGACATGGAGGGTATGAAAATTCGTGGCGGTTCCCGTTTGGTCAACAGCTTCCTTGAAGAGCTAAGTGCAACGCCAGTCGGCATGCCAGTTCCTGCAGTTCCTGAAGCCCTTTCAAAAGGTGTAATCGACGGAACTACAATCCCGTGGGAAGTTACAGCTTCGCTGAAGGTTCCTGAACTGGTTTCAAACCACACAGAATTTGATGGTGTGTCCCTTTATACGCTGACATTCGTTCTGGCGATGAACAAGCCACGCTTTGAAAGCTTGCCTGCAGATTTGCAAAATATAATTGATAACAATTCAGGTATGGAATTCTCTGTATTCGCGGGTGCAACCCAAGAAGCAGCTGATGGCCCAGCCCGTCAATTGGCCGTGGATCGTGGCAACAACATTGTTACTGTTTCCGGGGCCGACATTGATGCATGGAAAGCAGCAGCAGAACCAATTTATGCGGGTTGGGTTGCTGACATGGAGAGCAAGGGTATCGATGGTCAGGCTTTGATCGACGAGGCACGTGCTTTGATCGAAAAACACTCGAACTAATCGAGTTTTGAATTTGATTGCGGCGCACATTTGATGCGCCGCAGTTTTTGGTACTAATATTAAAAGGCAGGAATGGTATGCACCGTTTCATTATATGGCTGGCCCGTGTGACAGCCATTCTTGGTGGGTTCGTCCTAATGGTTCTGGTCGCAATGACCGCGTTGTCCATCATCGGTCGGACGCTCAGAAAAATGCTTCATTCAGACTTTGCGGTGTCGAGTTTTGGGTCCCTCTCGCAGTGGATCATCGATTTGGGTGTTGGTGAAATCAACGGCAACTATGAACTGCTTGAGGCAGGGGTGGCCTTCGCCATTTTCTCGTTCTTTCCGATCTGTCAGCTTTATAACGAACACGCGACTGTTGATGTGTTTACATCCGGCATGTCGCCAAAAGCGCTGCGCATTTTGCGTGCCTTTTGGGAGGTTGTTTTGAGCCTAACAATCATCTTCATCACATGGCGTTTGTATGAGGGCATGCAGCGCTACATTGGAAACGGGGAAACAACGCTGTTTTTACAGATGCCACTGTGGTGGTCCTATGCGGCCAGTTTCACTGCTGCTTCCGTTGCCTGTATCATTGCAGCCTATTGCGCAATCATGCGTGTGGGCGAGGCGACAACAGGCCGCGCAATTCTTCCTGAAAAATAAAGGGTCACAGTATGACCGCCTTCCTTGATCTTCTGCCATTTGCAGACATGTCGCGACTTGAACTGGGATTTTGGTCTTTTGCGGTTCTGTTGTTCTTTATCTTTCTGCGCGCACCTATCGGATTGGCGATGCTGCTGTGTGGTTTTGGCGGATGGTACTTTGCGATGAACGGCAATCCCGTTCCGCTGTTGGCTAAGCTGAAGTCTGAAACCTATACAACCTTCTCCAGCTATTCGCTGACGATCATTCCGCTGTTTCTTTTGATGGGGCAATTCGCAACTTTGTCGGGCATGTCTACGGCATTGTTTAAAGCCGCTGAAAGCTTCCTTGGGCATCGCCGCGGCGGTGTTGCGATGGCGGCTGTGGGTGCATGTGCCGGCTTTGGTGCGATCTGTGGATCGTCTTTGGCTACGGCTGCCACCATGGGAAAAGTCGCGCTGCCAGAATTGCGCCGCTATGGCTATTCCGGTGGGTTTTCCACGGCAACATTGGCGGCTGGTGGAACGCTTGGCATTCTCATCCCGCCCTCAGTGATCCTTGTTCTTTATGCGATCATCACTGAGCAAAACATCGCCAAACTGTTTTTGGCGGCGTTTATTCCGGGCATCCTTGCAGCAATCGGTTACGTTCTCACCATCTCACTTTATGTCCGGCTTTATCCGAATTCTGCGGGCACACGTCCTGCTGTGCCGATGACAGAACGCTGGAAGGCGCTGGGAAACACATGGCCGGTTCTCATGATCTTTGGCTTGGTTGTAGGAGGTATTTACGCAGGTTGGTTCACACCAACTGAGGGGGCTGCAATTGGTGCGGCGGGCACGGGTATTGTTGCCATGCTGTCTGGAAACCTAAAATGGCCTGCCTTCAAAGTCGCTTTGTTGGAAACGGGCAAAACCACCGCGATGATCTTTTTCATCGTGTTGGGCGCTAGTTTTTATAACGGCTTCCTTGCGCTGTCCGGTGTGCCGCAAATCATGGCCGACTACGTGCTGGCCCAAGGGTTTAGCCCTTGGTTTGTATTAATCATCATCCTGACATTCTACTTGGTCTTTGGATGTGTGATGGACAGCTTGTCTATGATCCTACTGACGGTCCCAATCTTCTTTCCGGTCATCTCGGCGATGGATTTCGGCCTTAACCCAGAACACGTTGCGATCTGGTTTGGTATCTTGGTTTTGATTGTGGTCGAGGTGGGACTGATTACGCCGCCGGTTGGAATGAACCTGTTCATCATCAACGCCATGGACCGCGAAACCAAGATCACAGAGACTTACAAAGCTGTCATGTTCTTTGTTGGATCAGACATTGTGCGGGTTGCTATCTTGGTCGCTTTCCCTGCAATCACACTGTTCCTCATCCCTTAAAGGTTCGACAAGTTAATGCAGTAAACTGCCCAAACGATGGGTCAAAGTTGCGCTATTGAGCGCATGGTGCAGGGTACAGTCAATACATTACCTTTGAAGGGGATAATTGCCAGCGCAGCACTCTACTTTATAGATCGCCACGTACACGAAGGACGCGGGGACAAGGTTGCCTTTCGCGAATATCCAAATGGATGGGTGCTAAGCTATGGCATGATGGCGGCCACCTCTGACAAGATTTCTGGTGCATTTGGTC
>JABGTH010000196.1 GCA_018647275.1 Paracoccaceae bacterium | reverse complement strand
CGTCCTGTGCGTACCCCCGAGGGTGGTTCTGACCCATCGTGGTCTCCATTGCAGAAATGATCCGAAACAATTTGAAATGTGGCGTGCGATGACAGCTTGCCACAATCGTGATAGAAGAACCTAAATAATACTTAGACCTAAAAAACGAGGCGAAGCAGATGAAATTGACAATTAAAGTAATTCTGATGACGGGCGCGCTATCTATGGCCGCTTGTACTAACGCAGGCAAATTGGGTGGAGGTGCATTTGACCCAAATGCTGCGGGGAACTCTGGTGTGATTGCGGGCGGTGCGTCTGATCCAGCGTCTACCGCGTACTTCCAGCAAGCTGTTGGCGATCGTGTGACGTTTGAAGTCGATCAATCATTATTGACTGCAGTGGGTCGCGCTACTTTGGACGGTCAGGCAACTTGGTTGCTGGCCAATGCGGATTACACTGCCATTATCGAAGGTCACGCAGACGAGCAGGGCACACGTGAATATAACATCGCATTAGGCAACCGTCGTGCGGATGCTGCGCGCAGCTATTTGGTTTCCAAAGGTGTTCCATCATCGCGCATGCAAATCGTAAGCTATGGCAAGGAACGTCCAATCGAGATATGCAGCGAAGAAGCGTGTTACGCAAAAAACCGTCGCGCAGTCACAGTGTTGGCTGGCGGCCTGACAGGGTAAAAACCTATGAAGTATGCAATTCGTGTCGTGATCTGTTGTGTATTGTGGCCTTTAGCGGCCACAGCACAAGACGATCAAACCTTGGCCGATGTCCGTCAGGAACTGACGGTTCTGAATGTTGAGATACAAAAGCTCAAGCGTGAGTTGTCTACAACTGGCATGGCCGGTGGTGGCACGACTGGTGGTTCTTTGTTAGATCGTGTCGAGGGGATTGAAAGTGAACTGCAACGTCTCACTGGCAAAACTGAAAAATTGGAATTCCGAATTGGTCGCGTTGTTGCCGATGGCACCAACCGTATTGGTGATCTTGAGTTCCGTCTTGTTGAGCTTGAGGGTGGAGACATTGGCGCGATCGGCGAAGCATCAACTTTGGGCGGCGAAGAGCAAGTGACCTCCCCAATTACAGTGCCAGTTGAACCCGAAACAGGAAGCCAGGTGGCGACTCAAGAGTCTGCCGACTTTGAGCGGGCGTCGGGGGCGCTCGCATCCGGTGACTTTCAAAGCGCTGCAGTCCAGTTTGCGGCCTTTAATCAAACCTATCCAGGTGGCCCGCTAAGTGTGGATGCTGACCTTCTGCGTGGCGACGCGCTAGAGGGTCTTGGTGATACACGTTCTGCGGCGCGCGCCTATCTCGAGGCGTTTAGTGTGGACCAAACAGGAACGAATGCACCGTCTGCTTTGTTCAAATTGGGCAGCGCCCTTGGCCGTTTAGGTCAGACCAGCGAAGCCTGTGTGACTCTTGGCGAAGTGTCAGCACGCTTTCCAAATTCAGATGCTGCATTGGAAGCCAATTCTCAAATGCAAAATATTGGATGTTCGTGATCCATAGCGGGTTTTAACCACATGTCGAAAACCCAACTTGCTGAATTGATTGCACGGCAAATGTCTTTTCATGATCTTAAGAGGTTTGGTGTCGCGGTGTCAGGCGGTGGTGACTCGATTGCATTGCTGGTTTTGATGGCGCGCTACGCCAAGCAAACTGGCATCGCGTTGCATGCAATTTCGGTTGATCATGGACTGCGCGACGGCACGGATGCTGAACTTAGTTTGGTTTCTGCTCAATGTGCTAAACTGGATGTTCCACATACCGTCGTATATTGGACGGGATGGGATGGTGCAGGCAACCTACAGAGCAACGCACGTGACGCGCGGTATGATTTGATCGCTAAGTGGGCTAAAAATCACGATATTGATGTAGTGGCTTTGGGTCACACTGCCGATGATCAGGCCGAAACACTGCTGATGCGCATGGCGCGCGGCGCAGGTGTTGATGGTTTGGCTGCCATGGCATTTGAGAGCCAACGCCATGGCGTGACATGGCTAAGGCCACTTTTAGGAGCAGCGCGCGAGGACTTGCGCGTTATTTTGCGTCAAGAAAACGTGACTTGGACCGAAGATCCCAGCAATGAAAATCGTGATTTTGAACGAATTCGGATGCGCGATGCGCTAAAAGCACTCACTCCTCTTGGCTTGAACGCGCAGACCTTGGCTGTGGTTGCTAGCAACATGTCTGATGCGCGTGCGGCACTTGAGTGGCACACATCATTGGCGGCGAAAGACGCATGTGAAGCGACACTTGGAACTGTGCGAATTGACCTAAAACGTTACAATGTCTTGCCTGTTGAGATTGCTCGTCGCCTTCTGCTACGGGCGATTATGTGGGTGAATGGCGCGAACTATTCACCCCGCCGTGCTGGCGTTTCACAGGTGCGAAATTCTATAAAAAACGGGGTTTCTAGCACCGTTGATGGTTGCCAAGTTGTCTATAAGCAGGGTCGTGTTTACGTGTGTCGCGAGTTAAATGCTGTGCGTGACATTACGGGCTCAATTGACGAGCTATGGGATGGGCGGTGGAGGTTCACGGGCCCCGCTGATCACGATGGATTGAGTGTCCGCCCGCTGGGTG
>JABGTH010000190.1 GCA_018647275.1 Paracoccaceae bacterium | reverse complement strand
CGGTTTCGTATGCATTGAGGCGACAGCCAAGCGTTGTGAACTTAGGCGCGCTCATCGTATGCCCCGCCAGTGCCCGTCAAACACATGCGCCCAAGTGCCTGTCATGTGCACACCAGTGGGGAGAATTTTGATACGGATTTCACCACCATCAAGCGTCAGCGTTGCAGACCCACCAATCAAACCACGGCGCGTTGCAGCAACAGCGACAGCGCAGGAAGAAGAGCCAGAGGCCAGCGTAATCCCAACACCGCGCTCCCAAACCCGCATGCGGATTTGGTTTGGGCCAATGATCTGCGCAATCTGCACATTGGTGCGTTCGGGGAAAAGAGGATGATGTTCAATCGTGGGCCCAAACGCCTCAAGATTAATGGCGTCCACATCATTCACAAAGAAGGTGCAATGTGGATTGCCCATGCTTGTCGCTGTTGGCTTGCCCTCAATTGGTAGCTCTAACGTGTCCATTTCACGGGCTAAAGGAACCTCGTGCCAGTCGGTCATTGGTTGACCCATGTTTACTTCGATATCGCCGTGACCTGCATCGACTGCTTCGAGTAAACCACGCTCAGTACGAATACTGAGCACCTCCTTGCCCGTGCGCGCCAAATCCCATCCTGCGATACACCGAGTGGCATTACCACATGCACCCGCGATACTGCCATCCGCGTTCCAAAACACCAGCTCAATATCCGCAGTGTCGTGATTCCGAATCGCAACCAGCTGGTCATATCCAACGCCCATATGACGATCCGCCATCGCAATCACGAGCGCTTGCGTGACGACAGAACCACTCTCGCGCTCGTCAAAAACGACAAAGTCGTTGCCCAGCCCATGCATCTTCATGAATGGCAATTTATTACCAGCGTTCTCCACCATAAGGGCGCATATAGATGCGTGTGTGAAATGAATCCAGACATTGTGCGCAATAACACGATTTTCGGGGTTGACCCGATGCCCCGCGCTTTCTAGATACGCGCTCAGTGGGCCGTTAGCTCAGTTGGTAGAGCAACTGACTTTTAATCAGTAGGTCGATGGTTCGAACCCATCACGGCTCACCACTTTTTCAATGACTTAGTAGAAGTTTTATCAACTATGGTTCACGCAACTGTGGTTTTGGAGAGTCATTGAGGAACGTGCGACATATCTTGTGAACTCCGTATCGAGTTTCAACTCTAGCGAACTTAAGCCTACTTTGGCATCATGGCAGATGTGACCCCGCCTGTTGGCTTGGCGAGCTTTGCCGCCGCAGCTGTTTCAGGTGGCGATGCGATTAAGACTGGCTTCGTAGCGTTTTTCTATTCGCTTCGCACTGTCGCGCTACCGTTCGTGTTCATCTTCAACACTGATCTGTTGTTGATCGATGTCACGTGGGTGCAAGGGATCTTAGTCTTCATAACCGCCTCTATTGCGATCCTTGTCTTCACGGCGGGAACAATGGGGTGGTTCCTGACCAAGAGCCGCGTCTATGAAAGCGTCGCACTTGTGCTCATTGCATTTATGTTGTTCCGCCCGGACTTTGTGATGGACCGCATTCAACCACCGTTCCAGCAGGTAGAACCTTCAGCCTTTACAGAGGCCTTGGGCAATGCGGCTGAGGGGGATGAAATTAGGTTAGTTGTGTCTGGTCCTGACTTTGACACAGGTGACAACAAAGAAACCACCTTGGTGCTGTCCGTTGGCGCAGGATCTGGTGAAGAGCGTCTGGCAAACTTTGGCTTGTTGTTGTTGCCAGAAGATGGCGTCGTGAAGATGGATGAACCGTCGTTCGGCTCTGCCTTCTCTGACTCGCTGAGCAGCTTTGATTTTTACGGTGATGATCCCGTGCAAATCGCCTCTGTGCAAGCGCCGTCCAACCAGATGGCAAAGGAATGGGTCTTCATTCCAGCGCTCATCTTCCTCGCATTCATCGCGTTCTTGCAGCGCGCTCGCATTTCTCGCCAAGGAGTTCCAGCATGAGCAATTCAATTCTTTGCGCCGTCGATGTCAGCAATGGTGACGATGATATAGGCGTTATTCGAAAGGCAGCTCAAATAGCGGCGCTAGACAATACTCAGCTTGATGTCATTGCAGTCGTACCTGATTTTGGAATGAGCCAAGTTGGATCATTCTTCGGCAAAGATCATCATGAACAAATGATTGCAGAAGCGAAAATTCATCTTAATGAGGCCGTCGTGAATGCACTT
>JABGTH010000352.1 GCA_018647275.1 Paracoccaceae bacterium | reverse complement strand
TTTCGTTTCTTAGTTGAGCGGATCAGCCTATCGCCCAAAATATCCTGTTCAGAAATCACTGTCAGATGGGGCGTTTCAAACCCGTGCTCCAACGCCCACACCACCAAATGCAAACCACGCTTACCTACGCGCGATGCGTTTCTAATAGGCAGAACTTCGGACAAGCCTTCTTCTTCGATCAATCCAGTCAGGCGTTCCCGCGCACCTTCTGAGTAACTCGCAATCACAACGGGATTGTCTTGTAATTTAGCTTTAAGGTGTGACGCTAAGGAGCCGAAAAGGCTTATACTTTCCTGTTGACGTTCAGGTGCAAAATTACGCCCAATTCGTCCACCAGCATCAGTGACATTTGGCCCCGTCGCCTGAGACAAAGCGGCGAATTGGATCACACGGCGCTCTGCGACAGTTGTGACCCAAGCGGCGTCATCCATATATAGGCCATGCGGCTTGCAAGGTTTGTAAACGCTGTCATTCTTTGAGCGATTATCCATCGCAAGTTTTCGCGTTTCGTATTGATCTTCGATCCCCTCCCAGCGGGCTAAACGCGCGCCCGTCATCTGGTCATCAAGCGTAATCGTAGCTTTCGGTAGGAAATCAAACAGCGTTTCAAGTTCGGTATGAAATAAAGGTAACCAATGCTCTGCGCCCTGATGTTTGCGCCCTGCGCTGATCGCCTCATACAGCGGATCATCCGTACCAGCGGCACCAAACTCTAGGCGGTAATTCTGGCGAAACCGCATTACAGCAGGCTCGTCCAAGATGACCTCGGACACAGGTGCTAATTCAATTACATCCAGTTTTTCAGTTGTTCGTTGCGTGGCCGGATCAAAGCGACGTGCACCGTCTAAAACATCCCCGAACAGGTCCAAACGGATCGGTCCCAAGTCGCCTGGTGGGTAAATATCGATGATACCGCCACGCACTGCATAATCCCCCGGCTCCATAACCGTTGGACTTTGGACAAATCCCATGCGGACCAGGAAGTTGCGCAGCCCTTTTTCGTCAACACGACTGCCAACAGTCGCAGAAAACGCTGCCTCTTTCAGCAAAGCACGCGCCGGAACCCGCTGAGTAGCAGCGTTTAATGTTGTAAGTAAAACAAACCGTTTCGGCATCCCATGTACAAGTGCCGCCAACGTTGCCATGCGCTGCGCTGAAATATCGGCGTTCGGCGACACACGATCATAAGGCAGGCAATCCCACCCCGGGAAGACGATGACAGGTAGGTCTGGTGCAAAAAACCGCAAAGCATCCTGCATTGCCACCATACGCTTGTCGTCACGCGCAACGTGGCAGACTGGCTGACCACTCTTATCTAACTCTTGCAAGATCAGTTGAGCATCAAAGCCCTCTGGCGCGCCGGATATGGTAATTTTTGATTTGGTGCTCATTGCGCGGCCTTGAATTTATCGTTGTGTAGGGACCTATGTCGAACAGCCCCGCTGTCAATGACGGTGGTTATTGCAGCAAAATTAAATCACGCATGTTCCAGAACATGCCCCAAAGGGCCGTCACTAATATTGCAATCATCCCAATGAATTGGGTGTACATCCGATGACGGTTCAAAAGCTTATAAAGCGCGTCACCCGTGCTTTGTTCCATCTGGTAAAGCCGCGCTGTTGAGACGTTCAACATACCAACCAGTGCCGTAGGAAACGCCAACAAAAAGACGGCTTGGGCAAACTCTACCCAATAATAGAAACCCATAATCCCAAGGCCGGTAAGAACGAAACAAACGAAACCAAACAGCCAAAGCCCCAAGATATTGCTGAAGTGAACCAACCGGTTACAATTGATCCGCACCAGATCTTCTAGATCCGATTCCGCCTCAGCTCCGTAGCGTCGCGCCCTTTGGATTATATCGTTTGGAACGCCCAAAACCCAGTGACTGGCAGAGGACCACACGACAGCCAATCCGATCCAGAACCAAAGGTTCGAGAAAGAGCGCATATCGATGATTTCAAACAGAGTTTGCGTAAGGTTCAACGCTGCAGCCTTTTGTTTTTTACCCATCATTAGGGCATTGACGGTGTTCTACCCGTGCTTTGCGACAATTCCTACCCTTGCAGGGTGCAAAAAACCGTGTCAGCAAAGCTATGTATCGAAAAGGTGACCAACAATGCGTCCAACAATCAGCAAATTCCCTGCGACCCGCTTGCGTCGCACCCGCCAATCATCAGCAATTCGTGCCCTGACACGTCAAAATGACCTTAGCGTTGATGACTTTATTTGGCCCGTTTTTGTGCGCAGCGGTGAAGGAATCGAAGAACCGATCCCCTCAATGCCCGGCGTATTCCGACGTTCTGTTGATAAAGCCGTTGAAGCCGCACGTGAAGCAGCCGATCTTGGCATCCCTGCCATCTGTATTTTCCCCTACACAGGGATTGAGGAACGCACAGAAGATTGCGCAGGCGCTTGGGACCCTGAAAACCACGCTAACCGCGCAATTCGCGCGATCAAGGCTGCAGTTCCTGAAATTGCAATCATGACTGACGTCGCCTTAGACACATACAACATCAATGGACATGATGGATTTGTAGAGAATGGCGAGATCGTCAACGATCGCACAGTTGAGGCGCTTGTTAAGATGACACTCGCCCAAGCCGAAGCAGGTGCCGATATCATTGGTCCTTCTGATATGATGGACGGACGCATTGCCGCAATGCGTTCTGCACTTGAAGATGCGAAGCACCAAAACGTGATGATCCTCAGCTACTCCGCCAAATACGCGTCAGCATTCTATGGCCCTTTCCGCGACGCCGTTGGTGCATCTGGTGCATTGGTTGGGGACAAGAAAACCTATCAAATGGACCCTGCCAATTCAGATGAGGCACTGCGCCTCATTGAGCGAGACCTATCAGAAGGGGCGGATATGGTCATGGTGAAACCCGGTTTGCCGTACTTGGATATCTGTCACCGTGTCAAAGAAACATTCGGTGCACCCACCTATGCCTATCAGGTGAGTGGCGAGTACAGCATGATCAAAGCAGCTGCCCAGAATGGCTGGGTTGATGAAGAGGGCGTGATGATGGAAAGCTTGATGGCATTCAAACGGGCTGGCTGCAACGGAATTCTGACCTATTTTGCACCTGCAGCCGCACGGCTATTGGCCGCAAAGCGGTAAGTTGCCCAAAATGTCCTTGCGACGTGACAAAGCACCACAATAGGCGTATATCTGTCATCAAGACCGGATAATCCGGCGAGCAGTATTAAAATTACAGGCGATTAACATGACCAATACAAACTTCTCGCGCCGCGCATTCGCGCTTGGCGCTTTGGCAACAACCACAGCTGTAGCAGCTTGTGGCAATGGTGTTGGTGGGCGCGGTGCCGCGACCATTGATGCACGGGTTCAAGCAACATTGACTGAAATGTACCGCAATTATCCCAACACTATTGATTTGGCGAACAAATCCAACGGTATGTTGGTTATGCCACTAGTAACCGAAGCTGGTTTAGGCTTTGGCGGCGCTTATGGGCGTGGCGCGCTTTTGGTGGGTAATACCAGCGTTGATTATTATTCGGTGACCAAGGCGTCTGGCGGGTTACAAATTGGCGCACAACAATATGCGCACGTCCTGTTTTTCATGACCGATCAATCACTTAATGATTTCCGCCGTTCACGTGGCTGGGCTGCAGGTGCTGATCTGGAATATGTTATAAACTCAAGAGGTGACAGCTTGGCAGCCGACACGACAACAATTTTGTCCCCTGTCCTAGCCGCTGTTTTTGGACGTGCAGGTTTGCGTCTCGGCGCGACCCTAGAGGGAACAAAATATTCGCGGATCATTCCGTAAGCATAAAATAAAAATTTACAAAAAGAGGCCGCAAACTTTTGACAGTTGGCGGCCCCTTTTTTTTCGTTTCGATCATCCAAAATTTAGCAATCGATGCTTAGAGACGTTTGATCAGGCTTGAGGTGTCCCAGCGGCCGCCACCCATTTTCTGAACATCTTTATAGAATTGATCAACCAATGCCGTAATCGGCAAAGACGCATCAATTTCATTAGCTGTGCTTAGACAAATGCCCAAATCCTTGCGCATCCAATCCACTGCAAATCCGTGATCAAAGTGGTCATCCAGCATCGTCTCGTTGCGATTGGCCATTTGCCAGCTGCCAGCTGCACCTTGGCTGATCACCTCAACAACAGCGCGACCATCCAGACCCGCTTTTTGCGCAAAGTGCAGCGCCTCAGACAGTCCCTGAACCAACCCAGCAATCGCAATCTGATTACACATCTTGGTCATTTGGCCTGCCCCAGATGCACCAATGCGACGGCAAATCTTGGAATAGACCTCCATGATAGGAAGTGCGCTATCAAATGCATCTTCATCAGCGCCGCACATAATAGACAGCACGGCGTTCTCAGCCCCTGCTTGACCGCCTGAAATTGGGGCGTCGATAAAGGATATTCCCACCTCAGCGGCAGCAGCATACAGCTCAGCGGTCACCTTTGCTGAAACCGTCGTGTGATCCACGAACACAGACCCTTTAGACATCCCCGAAAATGCACCATCTGCACCCAAACAGACCGAGCGCAGATCATCGTCATTGCCCACACAGGCCATAACAAAATCAGCACCCAATGCTGCTTCGCGCGGCGTCGTGCCCGCTGCACCGCTGTACTTTTGCGCCCATGCCTTTGCTTTGGATTCCGTTCGATTAAAGACAGTCACATCATGGCCCGCGCCCTGTAAATGCCCTGCCATTGGTGCGCCCATGACGCCCAAACCTAAAAATGCTAGCTTAGTCATGTTGTTTCCTCATGATGTGGTGTTGCTTTCAACTTGATCCATACCTAACAGTCATACCAAAGGGGTCAACACGCGAGGGGCGCAATGATACTTGTGTTTCAATTGTTGGTACGGCTTGCGGCAGCTTTGATTGGGTTGATCGTATTGGGTGCTATTTTAGCATATTATTTAGCATCTCGGTCCCTGCCCGATTACGATGCCACGCTAGAATTAGCAGGACCAAACGCCCCCATCGAAATCGTCCGTGATCATGCAAATGTGCCGCATATTTTAGCTGAAACAGACCATGATGCCTATTTTGGCCTTGGCTTTGCCCACGCACAGGATCGTCTTTGGCAGATGATTGTGCTGCGACGCACCGCGCAGGGACGGCTATCCGAACTGTTTGGCCGTTCTACAATAGAAACCGATACATACATGCGCCGGTTCGATATCTATCAATTGGCCCTTTCATCAATTGCTGCTCAAGACGCACAAACCATCGCTGCGTTAGAAGCATACTCTGAGGGCGTAAATGCCCAGTTTCAACAAATTAATCGCGGCTCATCAGGACGCGGAGCACCTGAACTGTTCTTGTTCAATACGCCATTCGCGCCATGGCGCCCCGCAGACTCACTTGCGATCCTCAAATTGGTGGCTCTGCAATCATCCAGTCATTTGGCTGATGAAGTTTTACGTGCACGTATGTCACTCGCACTCCCAGACAGCGACCGCCTCAATGATATACTTCCGGATTCACCCGGCGTTGGCGTTGCAAGCCTGCCAGAATACGCCAACCTGGTCCCAGGTGCGCCACAATATATGGCAACCAACACCACTCCAAACCATCCGTTGTCGCCCTTCAAAGCGCGTGGGTTCAGTGGAGCCTCGAATGCATGGGCAGCAGCCGCAAGTCGCTCTGCAACAGGCGGCACGTTGCTGGCCAACGATCCTCACATGACCTTCACTGCGCCCTCAATCTGGTATCTTGCCCGTCTAGAGTTGCAGCTTGGAGGTGTCATCGGTGCCACAGTACCGGGCATCCCATCAATCTGGTCAGGCCGAAGTGCAAAATTGGGTTGGGGTGTCACAACAGCATATGTCGATGATCAAGACGTTGTTATTGAGCAACTAAATCCTGAGAACTCTGAGGAATACCTCACTCCAACGGGGTTCAAGAAGTTCCAATCTCGACCCACCATCATTAACATCAAAGGCGAAGCCCCCGTAACCGTCACGCTGCGGTGGTCAGACAATGGGCCTATCCTGCCTGGCAGCTTTCAAAACCTGCGCGCTGTGATCCCTCGAGGGCATGTTGCCGCATTGTCATCAACAGCCCTTAGCCCCAGCGACACCACGCTCAGCGCTAGCATTCGCCTGATGCAATCGACCACGGTCGAAGATGCGCTTTTCGCAGGATCGCTGCACATGGCACCGGCACAAAACCTGACGGTTGCGGACCAATCCAAGATTGCCATGAAAACGATCGGCTCCGTACCAAACCGTAAGACCGACCACCAAAGTGAGGGCCGGCTACCAAGCCTTGGAAGTTCTGTGAGCAATCACTGGGATGGCATAATGCCCTATGCGTCGAACCCAGAGTTTATCGAACCCATGGGTGGTCTGCTTGGGAACACCAATAACAAAACCGTCGAACGTCCCTTTCCTAACCACATCTCATTCACGTGGGGTGACACTCAGCGGGTTCAACGTTGGCAGCGCCTTATGCAAGTTCGCCAAGTGCACACGCGTGACAGCTTTGTTGAGGCACAGCTGGACACCGTCAGCTTCACCGCTCGCGCATTGTTACCGTTAATGGGTGCAGAGCTCTGGTTCACAGGCGGAGCCGCTCCAGAGGGTACAATCCAACGCGAACGCCAACGTGCCCTGACGTTGCTTGCCAACTGGAACGGCGAAATGAACGAGCACCTTCCAGAACCCTTGATTTACGCAACTTGGGTCCGCGCGCTACAATCGCGCTTGATCAAAGACGAACTTGGCCCAATGGCTGCTGAAATCACCCACGTTGAACCACTGTTCATCGAACGGGTATTCCGCGATATCAATGGTGCCTCTGAATGGTGCGATATCCTACAAAGCGCCCCAGTCGAGACCTGTGCAGACATGGCACGCCTCGCGCTCGATGACGCCCTACTCGAGATTTCAGAAAACTGGGGTACAGCCTTCGAAAGCCTACGTTGGGGCGATGCGCATCAGGCAACCCACGACCATGAAACACTGGGCGACGTGCCTTTGCTTCGATATTTCGTAAACATCCGCCAATCGACTTCGGGTGGCGATAACACCCTAAATCGTGGCCTCACATCTGGAACTGGCCCAAACCCGTTCCAGAACGTTCATGGTGCGGGTTATCGCGGTGTCTATGATTTCGCGGACCCAGACAGCTCAGTATTTGTGACCTCTACGGGCCAGTCTGGTCATTTCCTATCGCGACATTATGGCGACCTTGCGCAACTTTGGCGGCGCGGTGAATACATCTTAATGTCTCTTGATACAGACCTTGCACGTGGGGCTCCTGTTGGGATCACCACCTTAAATCCGGTGAACTGATATGGCACGCGTTATCCTTTTTAATAAGCCTTTTGGCGTCTTGTCGCAGTTTACCGACAAAGGCAGCGATGGTTCTCCTCGCCCAACTTTGTCGAAATACATCAACGTGCCGCGGGTCTATCCAGCAGGTCGTTTGGACCGTGACAGCGAGGGCTTGATGGTTTTAACCGACAATGGCGCGCTGCAGTCCAAAATTTCGGACCCGAAGAACAAGATGACGAAAACCTATTGGGTTCAGGTTGAGGGGACGCCAAGCGGCGCAAGCTTGGCTAAACTCAACAATGGTGTCCTACTGAAAGACGGTAAAACAGCTCCTGCCAAAGTGCAGCAAATAGATGAGCCAGATGGTCTATGGGAACGCGATCCACCTGTCCGGTTCCGCGTATCCGTGCCAGATACATGGATCAGCATCACGATCGCTGAAGGGCGCAACCGTCAGGTTCGTCGCATGACAGCGGCCATCGGACACCCAACCTTGCGGTTGATCCGTGCCCAGATCGGAGAATGGAAACTTGGTGATCTTGCTTTGGGGAAATGGACTGACGTCTAATTAGACATCAATCGCACAGCACTTAGTTTTGCGCTTCGGCGCGGCTTTTGCCCGACACGTTCAAAGCCAAGGTCGCGCCCATCAATCCATCTAAGTTGCCGTCCAACACACCTTTTGTATCAGACGTCTCATAGTTGGTACGCAAATCCTTAACCATTTGATATGGTTGTAGAACATACGAGCGAATCTGGTTGCCCCACCCAGCATCGCCTTTGTTCTCATGCATTTCGTTCACCGCAGCGTTGCGACGATCCATCTCAATTTGATACAAGCGGGATTTCAAAGCCTTCATAGCAATGTCGCGGTTTTGGTGCTGTGATTTCTCAGATGAGGTCACAACGATACCCGTTGGCGCGTGCGTGATCCGAACAGCTGAGTCAGTCGTGTTAACGTGCTGACCACCTGCCCCAGAGGAACGATAAGTATCAATGCGAATATCAGACGGGTTCACTTCGATTTCGATATTATCATCCACGACCGGGTAAACACCTACCGACGTGAAAGACGTGTGACGCTTGGCAGCAGAATCGAACGGTGAAATGCGAACCAAACGGTGCACACCGGATTCCGACTTCATCCAGCCATAGGCATTTGGCCCACTAATGCGGTAGGTCGCAGACTTAATTCCTGCCTCCTCGCCGGCGCTCTCAGCCTGCAATTCAACTTTGTAGCCCTTCTTCTCGGCCCAACGCACATACATACGCGCCAGCATCGAGGCCCAATCACAGCTTTCTGTTCCGCCAGCACCCGAGTTAATTTCAAGGTAAGTGTCACTGCCATCGGCTTCGCCATCTAGCAATGCTTCCAGCTCTTTTTGGGCAGCTGTAGTGGCCAATGTCTTCAAGGTAGCTTCAGCTTCACCAATAACCTCTTGGTCCTCTTCCATCTCGCCCAATTCGATCAATTCGATATTGTCGCTTAGATCAGTTTTGATACCCTCGTAAGTCACAATTGAATCGACCAAGTTCTGGCGTTCGCGCATCAACTTTTGCGCAGCATCCGGATCATCCCACAGGTTTGGATCTTCAACGCGCGCGTCGAATTCCTCTAACCGATATGCACAGGTTTCAACGTCTAAACGTTGCCCGAGCAACTCCAGTGACTTTTCAATCTCTGTGACGATATTTTGAATTTCTGCGCGCATGTTGCACCTGCATTTGGATCTAAATAGAAGTGAATTGATAAAGCAGCACATTAAGCACAGCAAGCGCGTAAGGAGAGCTTTGCGCTCCCTCAAACCAATATTGCTAATAAAGCCCACCAGAACTGAGTGTTCCGAAGGTGGCTTTTGGCCCCACGACGGCTTTCTTGCCGGTAGATGTGGTCACTTGGCGGGATGTAACGCCCACCTCTTCAAACAATGGCAAATCTGCACCCATCGCAAAACCACCATCAAAGGCGATACCAAACACTGGCTCTTCGCCATCAAGAAAATACTCTGCAACAACGTTATCACCTGTTGCATCTTCGCTAAGACGCGCACCGGTGAAACGGTCGATCTTCAAAAAGAAGCCCCCCGGAGGAACGACAAAATCACCACCGCCATATTTCTTGGTCGATTCCTTCATGAACGTGTTGAACACAGGCCCACACATGCCACCACCAGACGCGCTACGCCCCAACGATTTTGGTGTGTCGTATCCGATGAAACAACCCGCAGCGATATTTTTGGTAAAGCCAACAAACCAAACGTCTTTGGCGTCGTTGGTTGTTCCAGTCTTACCCGCGGTTGGGACCGACAAGTTAACCGTATTACGCGCTGTGCCGCGCTCAACAACACCAGTCATCATCGATGTCAGCTGATAGGCAGTGAT
>JABGTH010000377.1 GCA_018647275.1 Paracoccaceae bacterium | reverse complement strand
TAAGGGCGAAAAAGGTGAGCGGGCTAAGGTAAAGGCGGCAACTTCTGAGCCTGTATTAGACGCACCTGTCGTAGAGGTCGCGCCTGTTGAAACTGCTGATCTGGAAGCAGCTGTGGCCGACGCCGAGGTGGAAGTGTTCTACACCTTCACTTGGGCACGTGCACCGCGTGCAAACACACGTCCAGCCCGCACTGGCGATAAGCCAAGCGTTGAAAACCGTGGCAAAGGCAAACCAAAAGGTAAGCCACGTGGTGCTAATAAAGGTGCGCGCGATGACAAGGCAAAGTCTTTCTCGGCCCGTCCAGCGAAGCCCGAGAAGAAAATCGATCCTGACAATCCGTTCGCAGCGGCATTGATGGGATTGAAAAGCGGTAACTAAATGAGCGATTCATCGGGCAAACAACGGCTAGACAAATGGCTGTGGTTCGCCCGATTTTTCAAAACGAGGTCATTGGCAGCAGTCCGTGTTTCAGCTGGCGATGTTCGCGTTGATGGAGATCGGGTCACAAAGCGGGCAACTCTGATCCAAGCGGGCAACGTATTAACCTTTGCCGTCGGTACGCAAACACGCGTGATTCAGATCGATGATATCGGAGATCGCCGCGGTCCCGCAGCCGAAGCCCAAAAACTTTACACTGATTTCACTCCGCCTGTGGTTAAGCAAGAGAATAAACATCCTGCAAACCCTAGCTTTGAAGGAAAAGGGCGTCCAACCAAGCGTGATCGCCGCAAAGGTGATCTTTATCGCATCCATTCCTTCAGTGACGTCAGAGACGACCTTGAATGATCCTCTTCACTGAATTAGCTAGTCCATCGAAACGTGAAAAAACGAGCGACTCTTTATGACATATATCGTCAATGATGCTTGCATCGCCTGCAAATATACAGACTGCGTCGAAGTCTGCCCTGTAGATTGTTTTTATGAGGGCGAAAATATGTTGGTCATTCATCCTGATGAATGCATCGACTGCGGCGTGTGCGAACCAGAATGCCCTGCGGATGCTATTCGCCCCGATACAGAGCCAGACATGGAAAAGTGGGTTGAGTTCAACCGAAAGTACTCAGAGCTGTGGCCTGTGATCATAACCAAAAAGGACCAACTTCCAAATGCGGAAGAAATGGATGGCAAAGAAGGCAAGATGGAGTTCTTCTCTGAAGCGCCAGGTGAGGGTGGTTAAGCCACTATAGATTCGCGGTGTTGTGGCTGAAAGACGCTCCGAACTATGAATTTTATAAAGTAATTTGTTATTTTTAGTTAAAAGGCCTCTCAGCGAACTTTCTTGGGGGGCTTTTTTGTGGTATGATGATTAAGTACACAACCTAACCGATCAATTCCCTGCCCAGCGATTTTTAGGAAGCTGGGCCCAGAAATCACTGAAAACCGCAAATTTGACGTGGCATTCTTGCCCCGCCAATTTCGGTTTTGGCTTTGGTTTTTGCATGGAAATTATCTGTTCTCTGAGGAAAATGAATGACTAAATCGAAAAAGCTCGACTTCCGTACTGGTGAATTTGTGGTTTACCCAGCCCATGGCGTTGGCCAAGTCACTGATGTTGAAGAACAGGAAGTGGCTGGCGTTACGCTAGAATTGTTTGTGATTTCTTTCGAGAAAGACAAAATGACTTTGCGCGTGCCGACACATAAAGCCGTTGAAATCGGCATGCGGTCTTTGTCATCTCCAAATGACATTCTTCACGCTATGAAAACGCTAAAGGGTAAAGCCAAAGTTAAGCGTGCGATGTGGTCGCGTCGTGCGCAAGAGTACGAACAAAAAATCAACTCTGGTGATCTGATTGCAATTGCTGAAGTTGTGCGTGACTTGCACCGCACTGATGATCAGCGTGAGCAAAGTTATTCAGAACGTCAGCTTTACGAAGCTGCGCTTGAGCGTCTTACACGTGAGGTTGCTGCTGTTGAAGGTGGTGACGAAGTTGCTGCGGGGACAAAGATCGTGGATGTCTTGATGAGCCGCGTTGTGCCTGTCATCGCTGCGATTTAAGCCCGCTGCAAACCTATAAAACCGCGCGAGACGAAAACCTCGCGCGGTTTTTTGTTGGCTGCTGTTAAGCGACCAAAAAAACTAGGATCGCGGTCTCGCACAGGACTTGGGTTGCGCCTAATACATCGCCGGTTTGTCCGCCAATTTTTGTTTTTGCCAGCTTAGTCAGGCCAAACGCGAGAAACACCGTGATCAGTGCCGCACCGATTGCACTAAATCCAATAAGTATCAGCGCCAATAGACCAGCAGCACCGCATGAAATGGCCGCTGTCTGCTGCGTTGGGCGGCCAACGCGGTGCGACAGCCCTGTATCACGTGCATGTGCCACCATTGCCATGATTGCAGGTAGTACGCTTCTTGATAGAACCGCTGCAGCGATGACACCGGCAAACCCAAGGGAAATAGTGGCGCTAAGCGCCATCCAGCGAAGGCCCGTGACAATGACGATTGCTAGAACGCCATAAGTGCCTATTTGGCTGTCTTTCATAATCTCTAGGCGACGCGCAGGATCAAAACCGCCCCAAAAGCCATCGGCGCAGTCAGCAAGGCCATCTTCGTGCATCCCGCCGGTCATGATCATACTGGTGGCAAGCATGAAGCCGGCAATGATCGCTGCATTCATGCCCAACCAAAAGCCGATCGCGCCGACAATGCAGGTTGCCATCCCAACAACCAGTCCAACGATGGGAAACGCCCATGCATTTTCTGCTTGGCGTTCAAAGGCTTCATCAGGCGCTTGTGGCAAGGGCAGCCGAGTCAATAATGTGCACGCTGCAACAATATCCCAAAGCGAATTTCTCAAGGTCATGCCGTTCAAGTCGTTTTTATTCATGTCCACGCCTTTTTCATGTCTTGCAGCTTAAGGAACATTGGGTAAAGAGACGATACAGGTCTGGCAAGAGTAGGAAGCAGCACATGAACAATTCATCAACAATTATCTTTACTAAACTCGATCATGTTCGCGAATTGATGCAGACACTACCAGTTTCAGACTCTGCAGCGGTTGCAGGCGCTCAGGCACGCAACAGCCAACTGACCAAGCCACCAGGTGCTCTTGGGCGCTTAGAAGACTTAGCTATCTGGTATGCCGGATGGCGCAGCACCGATCGCCCAGTGATCAATGCACCGCAAATTATTGTGTTTGCAGGAAATCATGGTATCGCTGCCAAAGGTGTTTCTGCGTTCCCGCCAGAAGTAACAGAGCAGATGGTGATGAATTTCCAGCATGGCGGTGCCGCGATTAATCAACTTGCCAAGACCTTTGGTGCTAAGATGGATGTACACGCGCTGTCATTGGAAGCACCGACTGCGGATTTCACCCAAGGCCCAGCCATGACTGAAGCAGACGTATGTGCCGCGATCCACACGGGCTGGGATGCGGTTGATACAAATGCTGATCTGCTTGTGACCGGCGAAATGGGTATCGGGAATACGACATCCGCCGCCGCACTTGGGATGGCGCTGTTGGGTGGGGATGCTGCTGATTGGACTGGCCGTGGTACGGGTGTTGAAGGTGCTGCACTTCAAGCGAAAACGGACGTGGTTGCTGCTGGTGTCGCATTGCATGGCGGTAAAGGTGACGGCTTGGATATGTTGGCGGCTTTGGGAGGTAGAGAGTTGGCAGCTATGGCTGGGGCGATCCTGCGTGCGCGTGCGCTGTCTATTCCGGTTATTTTGGATGGTTTTATCTGTACTGCCGCCGCTACATGCTTGCATGCAACACACAATGGCGTCTTAGATCATACAGTTGCGGGGCATCAAAGCGACGAGCAAGCCCATGCGCGGATGCTAGAGGCGTTGGGTAAGCAACCTCTACTGCAGCTTGGATTGCGCTTGGGCGAAGCATCTGGCGGTGCGTTGGCAATCGGCATTCTGCAAGGCGCAGTTGCTTGTCATAGCGGTATGTCGACCTTTGCCGAGGCCGGTGTATCCGACGGTTAAGCTAGCCCTCTGGATGCATTAACTCTTTGGCATCTTGAGGGTCAGGTTTCGACTGCCCTTCTTATAGCGGAGCTCGTTGTCGCCGATGGCTGACACACGGCCACCATCAATACGATCGCCAACTTGAACTTTTTGGTAGCGTCCGTTTGACAAGCGGACCAATGCACGGCGACTGGATGGTTTCCCATAGACACCGATAAGATTCACATTGCGCAGATTGATTGCGTTTTTGACGGTCGCAGACTTAGCAACGCTTGCCGAAGATGGAATTTTGGGAACGACAACCTTTGGTGCAACTGAAGCTACACGTGTCTCCTGATTGGTAGATTGCTTTGCTTTAACGCGCTTTACGACACGCGCAAAATTCTTAGGACGCCCATCCGGGCGCACCGATGCAGTCACAGCCTGCGGGTTCGGCGGGCCCTCTATGATGATACCTTCAACGCGTGGCGCTAGCGCGGCAAGCG
>JABGTH010000182.1 GCA_018647275.1 Paracoccaceae bacterium | reverse complement strand
GTTCTTTGTGGCTTTGGCTGCGATCCCTTTGGCCGATGCAACCGCCCTGTTTTTTGCGGCCCCCTTGTTCATCACCCTACTGTCGATTCCCATTCTGGGAGAGAAGGTTGGCCCCTTGCGTTTGGGCGCAGTAATCTTTGGTTTCTTGGGTGTCGTCATCATGCAGCGCCCGTGGGAGAGCGTTGATACTTTGGGCACTTCGCGCTTGATTTTATTGCTGCCTGTTGTCGCTGCACTGACCTATGCGTTGAACCAATTGCTAACCCGCAAGCTGGGTGTGAAAAGCAAAGCTTCGGCATTGGCTGTGTACATCCAAGGAACGTTTGTCGTTGTTTCTATTGGATTTTACATCATAGCTGGCGATGGGCGTTTTGCCGAAGGATCTGAAAACTCATCGGTCCAATTCCTGCTGCGTGCATGGATATGGCCCGCACAAAGTGACTTTTGGTTGTTCGGATTTTTGGGCCTTGCCTCAGCCGTCATTGGCTATGCTTTGAGCCAAGCGTACCGCATGGCGGATGCCGCGACTGTGGCCCCGTTTGAATACATCGGATTGCCCTTAGCTGTGTTCTGGGGATGGTTCATTTTCTCAGAATTGCCCGTCTGGGAAGTCTGGATGGGGATCGCGATGATCTTGGCCTCCGGGGTGTTCGTATACATCCGTGAAGCACAGAAAAAACGCACCCTTGTTCGGGGCCGAATGAAGGGGCGTTAACGCGCCGTTCGGTGGTCACTTTCCACTAAACTGTACAGATCACCGCATGAACTGTGCAGTTTGATCCCGCCAAAACCGCTGAATTTCGGCCCATTTTGCCAAACCGTACAGATTGACCGCCAATCTGTACATTTCATGCACCATGGCACCGCTCACAAAGAATTAACAAAGCCGCCGCGTTAACGTTTGCAGGGCTGCGTTAACTATCGGTTAGGAAATGGTCACAACCACTTTGCCCGTTGCCCTCCTTTTGCGCAACAATTCCAACGCCTCGTTCGCTTGGTCTAGTGGATAGGTCGCGCTGATGTGGGGTTTGATTTTGCCAGCGGTGTACCAGTCAATCAGGGTCTCAAAACTGTCGGTTAAAACCTTGGGGTTCACGCGGGTGTAACCACCCCAATAGTACCCAATCACGGTAAGGTTTTTAACCAACAAGATATTGGCAGGAATCTGGGGCACATCACCCGATGCAAAGCCAAGCGGTAAAATACGCGCCTCAGGGTTACAGGCGCGCATTGCGGCCTTGAATTGGTCACCACCGACGGGATCATACACCACGTCTGCGCCGCCCAAGGATTTGACGATCTCGCGGATGTCATCGGTTTCTGAGTTAATGAGATGATCCGCACCCGCCTCTTTGCAAATGGCCAGCTTTTCATCGTTGCGGGCCACAGCAATAACTTCGGCCCCCATCAGTTTGCCCAACTCAACCGCTGTCAGCCCAACGCCGCCAGAAGCCCCAAGGACCAACAAGCGTTCGCCCGCTTTTAGGTTTGCCTTGTAATCAAGGCCAACATGGCTGGTGCCATAGGCGATAAGGAAAGCAGCCGCATCGACAGTGTCCATCTCATCCGGAAGCGGCACACAAACATTTGCAGGGATCGCAGTGTATTCGGCCAGACCACCAAAGCCCGAGTAGGCGCCGACTTTTTGACCCACCTTTAGGTGCATCACGCCAGCGCCCAGCGCTTCGACCGTGCCGCACAGCTCCATGCCGATGGTCGCCGGCAAGGGCGGTTTTTCTTGATAGGTGCCTTTCATGATCAACAGATCACCAAAGTTCAGACCACAGGTGTGGATACGCAGCAGCACTTCGCCCACAGCGGGGGTGGGTTTTTCCACCTCGTTCATCTGCAGCGGCTTGCCCAATTCTACAATTTGCATAGCCCACATGATGAAATCTCCTGTCTCTAACTTAAAACTCGTCGGCCCGATCTTCGCGCGCCATGTGGTCTAAGACCGCATTCACAAAGCTAGCTTCTTTCCCGTCTGGGAAAAATGCTGACGCTACGTCGACGTATTCCTTGATCGCGACTTTTGGTGGGACAGATGTGTCACGCAGTTCACAACCCGCAGCGCGGAACAATGCCCGCAGTGTTGGGTCGATGCGGCCCAGCGGCCATTTGGCAACCAAAGCACGATCAGTTTGTTGATCGATCTCAGCCTGATCCTTCACAGCGCCTTCCAGCACTTGAGTGAAGTGATCGACATCACCGTCCAGCATTTGGGCACCTTCATAGGTTTCCCCAAAGCGGTAATTCAGAAACTCAGCCCGCACCAAATCGATGCTTTGGCTAGAATGTTCCATTTGGAACAGCGCTTGTACCGCATAAAGCCGTGAAGCTGAACGCATTTTGCGTCGCTGGTTACCAGATAGATTCGAGTGGATGCCGCTCATGCTGTTGTTTTTCCGTCCGTATTGCCTGCCATCAGGATATTATCCGAGGCGGGTTTGAATCCGATACCTTTGCTTTGGTTGCCCCACTTACGGCTGAGCGCAATCAGATGCAAGGCGGCAGCAGCTGCACCGCCCCCTTTGTTTTGTTCTGCAGGGTCCGCACGGACCTCTGCCTGCTTGCGGTTTTCCACCGTTAGGATGCCATTGCCGATGCAGATGCCCTGAAGCCCCAGCATTTGGATCGCCCGCGAGCTGTCGTTGCAGACGGTTTCATAATGTGTGGTTTCACCGCGAATGACACAACCTAATGCCACATAGCCGTCAAAACTGCTGCGCCGATCTGAGATACCGATAGCTGTTGGGATTTCCAATGCACCAGGCATTTCAACAAGGTCCCATGTGGCTCCTGCCGCTTCGATTTCGGCCTTGGCACCTGCGACCATATTGTCCGCAATGTCTTTGTAATAGGGTGACACGACGATCAGCACCTTGACCGGTTTATCAAACGTTGGACGTGCAAGGATGTGATGTTGTTCTGCGGATGCCATTAGCTGTCTCCCATGATTGGACGGGTTCCGGTGATTTCTAGCCCGTAGGCGTCCAGTCCCACATAGGTGGTCAATGGGCTGTCTGTAAGGAGGATCAGTTGCGTGAGCCCAAGTTTGGCCAGCATTTGTGCACCAAGCCCTGTGTTTTTCACAACTTTCGGTCCGTCTTCTTCGCTGGCGAACAGTTCTTTGCGTGGTTGGCGGAACAGGCAGATGACGCCGCGCCCTTCTTCGGCGATGAGTTCCATTGCGCGGGGCAACTCCCCGACTGATTTGGAACCAAGTCCCAAAATATCGCTGACTTCGTTCATCGCGTGGGTGCGCACCAGAACGGGCGCATCTGTTGTGATGTCGCCCTTGGACATAACCACATGTTCAATCCCGTAAGTTTGGTCAGTGAAGATGCGCATGTCCCATTCGCCGCCGTGTTCAGACGTTATGGTGCGTGCATCCGTTTCCACCACCAGATTATCGTGGCGGCGTCTGTAGGCGATCAGATCACTTATGGTCCCGATTTTTAGGTTGTGGTCTTTGGCGTAGTCCACAAGATCCGGCAGGCGCGCCATATCCCCGTCCGGCTTCATGATTTCGCAGATGACAGAGGATGGGTAGTGCCCTGCAAGGCGTGCAACATCACATCCTGCTTCGGTATGCCCTGCGCGCACCAACACGCCGCCTTGACGGGCGCGCAGTGGAAAGACGTGGCCCGGTGTGGCGATGTCTGCCTCGGTTTTGTCAGGGTCGATGACGGTTGCAACTGTGAGGGCGCGATCTCCTGCTGAAATGCCTGTGGTGACACCCTCGCGTGCCTCGATAGAAACAGTAAATGCCGTTTCGTGGCGCGAGGAGTTATGCATCGCCATCATAGGCAGCCCCAACTGTTCGATCCGTTCCGCAGGCAGCGTGACACAGATTAACCCACGACCATGCGTGGCCATAAAGTTGATCGCATCCGCATCGGCAAAGTTGGAAGGGATCACCAGATCGCCCTCATTCTCGCGGTCTTCGTGATCAACCAGAATGAACATGCGTCCTGCCTTGGCATCCGCAATGATGTCTTCGATCGGTGAGATTACCGCGGATAGATCGGTTTCAACGGGTCCTGGGGTTTCAAAGCTCATCAGCGCTGCCTTTATCGAGTTCAGATTGTTGATAGCCCAATGGATAGGCCAAGGCCAGTATGGACGCGGCGGCGTTTAAGGATGGCTATCCAGCTTCAGCAAGCCGTGCGACGTAGCGGGCCAGTGTATCGATCTCTAGGTTGACCATATCGCCCAAAGCGACATCACCCCATGTGGTGAAATCTTTGGTGTGGGGAATAAAGTTGATGCCGAATACATTGCCCTCGACCTCGTTCACAGTCAGCGAGGTGCCGTTCAGTGCAACCGATCCCTTGGACGCGATAAAGCGTGCCAGATCATTAGGAGCACGCAATTGCACGCGGGTGCTGTCACCCTCGTCCTTAATGCTGACCACTTCGGCGACCCCGTCCACGTGACCAGATACGATATGCCCGCCCAGTTCATCACCAACTCTTAGCGCGCGTTCTTGATTGACCCGCTTGCCCACAGCCCATTTGTCAAGGTTTGTCATATTCACGGTTTCCGCACTGATCTGCACGTCGTACCAATCAGGACCCAGATCAACGACCGTCAAGCATACGCCGTCCGATGCAATTGAGGCACCCATGTCGATGCATGCTGTGTCATACCCAGTTGTGATCCGCGCACGCAGATCGCCTTGCTGATCAAGGGCTGCGATGATGCCAATATCTGTTATTATGCCTGTGAACATACGCTGTCTCCGGTTCTGTTAATATTGAGGTAGCGCCGATGGAACAGGCTGGCAAGTCCGACAGTTTGGCCGCAACGGTCTTTCGCAACAATTAAGTCACTTTCGTGAACAGTACCGACCAATGCGGATAATTGTCTCCAACGGTCATCTTTTAGCCTATTTTCGAGTAAATACGGGCCAACGACCCGTGACAAATAAAGGAAATTGGGTTTTCTTGTTTTGCAAGGACCACATGGGCCGTTT
>JABGTH010000149.1 GCA_018647275.1 Paracoccaceae bacterium | reverse complement strand
CGTGTACGCAATCGGCAACCCACGTTGTTGCATGGTCAAGTTAATCGCAATGTTTGATGATTGAGTAAGAATTGCTACGCCAGTTTCAACCGGCGTGCATCCATGCTGATCAGGCCATAGCAACGCATTGTCCAACGCATTGACGAAACCATAACAATTCGGACCCAAAAAGGGCATCTCGCCAGCTGCATCAATTAACGCCGCTTGTAGATCAGCGCCTGATGCATCCTCGGCAACAGCCTCAGAAAACCCCGAAGCAAAACAGACGGCTCCACCCGCGCCCATCAACGATAACTCACGCATCAACTCAATCGCAAGATGGCGGTTCACGCCCAAAAATACAGCGTCCGGAGCAAATGGCAGCGCAGCCAATGAAGCAACCGCTTTGACACCACAGACCTCAATTTCACGCGGATGAACCAACCAAATCTGTCCAGGAAATTTTATCTTCTGGCACTGAAGGATGATTTGCTCGCACCACGCACCGCCTCCAACAACTGCAATGGACGTGGGACGTAACAGACGGGAAAGATCACGCATAGCGCTTAACATTCTCAAATGATAGAATACCTCTGACGGGGATATTTAGAAATAGAAGAAGCAACAGTTTATCAACCCTCATCTTATTATTTGGTGATGCAGAACGGGCGGGGACGCCGATGGCTATAACAAGAGAAGCACTTGCGCTTTTCAAGCGGGTACCGAAATTTTTGGTACCCGTTTTTTCTATTTTCAAATATCCCCGCCGGAGGCACAAAGCCCTTTATGCTCCCAAAGCGCGTAATAAGTCGCGACTGATGATGTGGCGTTGAATTTCTGAAGTGCCGTCCCAAATTCGTTCTACACGCGCATCACGCCAGAAACGCTCCAGAGGGTAATCATCCATCAACCCCATGCCACCGTGGATTTGGATTGCTGCATCGGTTACGCGTGACAACATCTCGCTCGCATATAGCTTCGCTGATGCAATTTCACGGTTAGCAGGCAACCCTTTGTCCAGCCGGTCCGCCGCTGCAATTGTAAGCAAGTCTGCAGCGTCAATTTCGGTTATCATGTCAGCGAGCTGAAAACTTACACCTTGGAACTTGCCAATAGGTTGACCGAATTGCTCGCGTTGCGCTGAATAGTCTAGCGCGTAGTTAAATGCACGACGTGCTCGTCCCACTGACATTGCAGCAACCGTAATCCGAGTGGCGTAAAGCCATTCGTTCATCACCTCAAATCCACCATCAACTTCACCCAAGACCTGAGCATCAGGTATACGGCAATCGTCAAATTCAAGGATCATGTTTTTGTAACCACGGTGGCTAACAGACTTATACCCATCGCGAATGGTGAAACCGGGGGTGCCCCGATCAACTAAAAATGTTGTGATCCGCTTTTTCGGTCCACGGGGGGTTTCGTCCTCACCTGTTGCGATAAAAACAATGATGAAGTCCGCGTGTTCTGCTCCAGAAATGAAATGTTTAGTGCCGTTCACAACCCAATCACCGCCGTCACGGACAGCAGCGCATTTCATACCGCGTACGTCGGAGCCTGCCCCGGGCTCAGTCATAGCGAGTGCATCCATGCGCGAACCGCGAACCGCTGGCATTAGATACCGTTCAATCTGCTCCCCTTCACATGCCATCAAGATGTTTTGAGGTCGCCCAAAAAAATGGTTCAGCGCCATAGAGCCACGCCCCAACTCGCGCTCTACAAGCGCAAATTCAACGTGGTTCAGCCCAGCGCACCCAACGCTTTCAGGAAAATTACAGGCATAAAAGCCCAGATCCAGCGTCTTTTGTTTGATCTCTTGCGCAATTTCTGCGGGGACTTCGCCAGTGCGTTCAACAAGTTCCTCGTGAGGATAAATTTCTTTCTCAACAAAAGATCGGACCGTGTCCGCAATCATCAACTGTTCGTCTGTTTGTCCGTAGATCATGTGTTCAACTTCTTCATAGAGGTGTAAGTGGCGGCGTGGATTAGCTGGCGTAATTGGACCCTTCGTCGTCCAAAATCGCTTTTAATTCAGCCAAATGACGTGCGTCTTGTTCGGGATATCCCTCAAGTTCTTGCGCTGTCTTTTCCGCAATATCGTCAGGGATCACACGAAGTGGCTGTCCTGTTTGCAGGGCAATGATGTATGTCATGCACGCCCGCTCAAAATAATACAGTCGATTGAACGTATCTGCGACCGTGTCGCCAACAATCATTATGCCATGGTTTCCCATAACCATGACCTTCTTCTTCGGATCATCAAACAATTTTGCGCAGCGCGTGCCCTCTTCTTCAAATGCCAAGCCGCCATAATTTTCGTCAACAACATAACGATTAAAAAACGTGCACCCATTCTGATCCACAGGTGGCAAGCGGCTGTCAGCAAGAGCTGCCAAAGCAGTAGCATAGGGGGAATGAACGTGCATTGCACAACGCGCGTGCGCGCAGTGGCGGTGCATCCCACCGTGAAGTCCCACGCCGTTGGGTCCGGCGCATCTGGCCCTTCCATGCTGGCAGGGTCATTTGCATCCACTTCGATCAGGTCACTGGCCTTGATCCGACTGAAATGCACCTGATTTGGGTTCATCAGGAACTTGGTTCCCTCGTCATTGATTGCCAAAGAAAAATGGTTGGCGACCGCTTCATGCATGT
>JABGTH010000202.1 GCA_018647275.1 Paracoccaceae bacterium | reverse complement strand
GAAGCGCGGTCAGATCAGAGAACGCCAGTTCATAACGTTCTTCGCGCAAACGTAACTCAGCCACCAAATCAGCAACAGTTGCAGCAGATGCTTCAACTTTTTCGCGCGGTATGCCAATACGTTCACGCACCCACGCAAAGTACAAAACGTCCATTACTTATCGTCCTTGAAATACGGGACCGCTTTACGGAAATAGTCGCTACAGGTGATCGCGGTCGGTTCGGCGGCAAGGCGGATGGCAGTCAGTATATTAGGTATTATCCAATCCATAGCTTTACAGTTAACTCCTTATGCTTTGGGTAAAAGGGGAGCATCACCACCCTCAACTCAACCGCCAGTATGGCTCATGTGTCGTGGCATTTGCCCGTCGAGTTGTTGGCGTGAGTAATCGAAATCATGTCCCTTTGGCTTCATCGCGATTGAGGCGCGGATGGCGTCCTCTAGGGGGCCGTTGTCATCTGGATGGGCGCGCAAGGGGGCGCGCAGGTCTGCCATGTCTTCTTGGCCCAAGCACAGATAGATTTCGCCGGTACAGGTCAGGCGCACGCGGTTGCAGCTTTCGCAGAAGTTGTGGCTAAGTGGGGTGATAAACCCAATCTTTTGCCCTGTTTCCTCAAGGCGTACGTAACGCGCAGGGCCGCCTGTGCGTTCGGCCAGTTCTGTCACGGTGTAATGTTCGCTGTATTTGGCCTGAACATCCTTGAGGGACCAATATTGGCTTAGGCGATCCTCGTTCCCGATGTCACCCATGGGCATAACTTCGATCCACGTCAGGTCCATGCCCAGTTCTGCACACCACTCAGTGATTTGGGGCAGTTCGGGTTCGTTAAAGCCTTTTAGGGCCACCGCGTTGATCTTGACCTTTAGCCCCGCCTTGAGGGCGGCATCGACGCCGCGCAGCACTTGGGGCAGGCGGCCCCAGCGGGTGATGTCTGCGAATTTCTTCTCGTCAAGGGTATCGAGTGAGATGTTCACACGGCGCACACCTGCGGCAAACAGATCATCGGCGTATTTCTCAAGCTGGCTGCCATTGGTGGTCAGCGTCAATTCCTTGAGCGTTCCAGCTTCTAGGTGGCGGGTCATACCATCAAAGAAGGTCATGATCCCTTTGCGCACCAAAGGTTCACCGCCCGTAATACGCAGTTTTTCAACACCCAGACCGATGAAGGTGGAACACATGCGGTCCAATTCTTCTAACGTCAGCAGTTCCTTTTTGGGCAGGAACGTCATGTTTTCAGACATGCAGTAGACGCAGCGAAAATCGCCGCGGTCCGTCACGGAGACGCGCAGGTAATTGATGGCGCGTGCGAAGGGGTCAATAAGAGGTGCATTCATACATATATAGGTAGGGATGCGTCTATGCCAGGGCAAGAGGGAAAGGGCGATTGAAGCCGATGCGTGTGCAAGCTACGATAAGAATATGAAACATATCATCGTGATGAGCGTTATTGGGGCCAGTTTGGCCGGATGTGCAAACCTTAATTTTGGTGGTTTGAGCGCTGGTAATGCTATTCCTGAAGCTGTGATTGGCGCCTCGTTAGGCGTTGCATCCAGTGAATTACGCCCAATCTCGCGTCGAGAGGGCACACCGTCGGTCGCGCAACCTGTTGCTGGGCAAAGTGGATCGCTTGGGGTCACTGTGGCGTCCCTTGGCACCCCTTCGCAAACGGGTCTGTGGTTAAAGACCCCTTTGGTCAAAGCGCAGCAAGCTGGCAGCGTTGCCTATAACCGCAAAACAACGAGAGTATTGCTAATCCCGATTGTGGGCGAAGCAACGGCCGGTAGCCGCATGTCTTTGCAAGCATTTCAGGCGTTGGGTGCACCGCTGGCTGATCTGGTTTCAGTCGAGGTGACGGGGTAAACCAGCCGCCGCGCATGGGGCTACTGGTTCGATTTGTTACTTAAGAAGCTTTGCAGCTTCTTTGGCGGCGAATGGTTTCATCGCAGCGCCATGTTCCTCTAGGAACGCAGCAACGGTTTCTGGATCGTGTTTGGACAGCTCCAGCAACCAACCTGCGATCGCTTTTTGAACAAACCATGCACGATCTGGAACAAGCGTTGCAGCCCAGCCCAAGACACGTTGGCGGATTGCCATGTCTTGCTTTTTGGGGTGGTTCTGTTTGGTCCAAGGCAAGGTGATGATTAGGGCCGCACGGCGCGTCCACATATGTTCCGAGGTTACCCATGCCTCAATATGATCGATACGGGATGGGTCCGCTACAACGCGCTTTTGACCTGCCATACAGGCGTAATCTGCAATCGCAAGGCTATCAAACTCATCCACCCATGATGCTATCAGGCCCCAGACGTCGTCATCTTCTCTGATGCGCGCTTGGGTCAGCAACTTGGCTGCAGCGATGCGTGCCTCAAAGATATCGGTTTCCCATAGGGCGTCAGCCAGATCGACGCGTTGTTCCAAGTCCATCTGTGCGCGCCACTCTTTGGTCAGATCATTGATGATCGGATTGGCAACACCAAGGTATGGGCGGGGTGCCTTATGGTAGGCCGCAGAGCTTTCAGCTTTTGCAGCGTCTTGGTGTTCGTTGAGTTGCGCAAGTGCGTCCTCGAGGTTCATGTCGGATGTATCCAGTATATGCGTTGGTAAGCCATCCAACGTGATGTATGTGGCCCGCCAGTTTTATGGCAGGCCGAAGTGAGCTAAACGCCCTTTACTCTACCGTTACGGATTTGGCCAGATTGCGTGGTTGATCCACGTCTGTGCCTTTGGCAACGGCGGTGTGGTAGGCCAGCAATTGTGCAGGAACCGCGTAAACGATTGGGGCGACAACGTCTGGTACCGTTGGCATCTCAACGGTTGCCCATGTGTCTTCACCTGCTTCCTTGAGCCCTTGGGCATCAGAGATCAAAACGACCCTACCTTTGCGGGCCATAACCTCTTGCATGTTCGATACGCTCTTATCGAATAAAGGATCGCGCGGGGCCATCACAACGACTGGAACATGCTTGTCTACAAGTGCGATTGGTCCGTGCTTAAGTTCGCCAGACGCATAAGCTTCTGCGTGTATATAGCTAATTTCTTTGAGCTTTAGCGCACCTTCATGAGCCAATGGATACATTACACCACGACCCAAGAACAAAACGTCGCGTGCCTCAGAAATCTTGCGTGCAGCGCTTTGCATTTGTGCGTCTTGGTCGATAGCTGCGTTGATCAATGCCGGTACATTGCGCATTGCAGCGACGTGATCTGCGAGCTGTTCTGGCGTTATTTCACCGCGATCAGATGCTGCCTTTAGGGCCAGCGACAGAAGCACCGTCAATTGGCAAGTGAAGGCTTTGGTCGATGCAACGCCAACCTCAACGCCTGCAAAAATGGACAGGGCTAGATCGCTTTCACGGGCGATTGAACTTTCGGGGACGTTGACCACCGACAGGACCTTGTCCACTTTACCTTCGCAGTAGCGTAGCGCGGCGAGGGTGTCTGCTGTCTCGCCAGATTGACTGACGAACAGGGCAACGGTGCCTTTGGTGATTGGAGGCTCGCGGTAGCGGAATTCTGATGCCACATCAATTTCAACAGGGATGCGTGCGATCTGTTCGAACCAGTATTTGGCGGTCATGCAGGCGTAGTAGGCAGTACCACAGGCAACCATTGTCAGGCGTTCGATCTTAGTAAAGTCGATGCCTGGATCTGGAAGATTGATTTCGCCCTCTGGGCTTACGTAGTGGGACAAGGTGTTGCCAAGAACAGTTGGCTGTTCGGCAATTTCCTTGGCCATAAAGTGCTTATAACCCGCTTTATCGACGCGTGAACTATCAATTTCGATGGTTCTGACGGCGCGATTTGCCAACTCACCATTTTGGTCACGAACTTTTAGGCTTGAGCGTGTTAGGACCGCGCAATCACCTTCTTCAAGGTAGGTGACGCGGTCGGTCATTGGCGCAAGTGCGATGGCGTCTGATCCAAGGTACATTTCGCCGTCACCGTGACCGATTGCGAGGGGAGAACCCTTGCGCGCTGCGATCATAAGGTCCTGTTCGCCGTCAAATAAGAAGGCGAGGGCGAAGGCACCGTCAAGTTTTGCAAGTGTTTGGTTTACAGCTTCAATTGGTGTGGCACCCTGAGAGACAAAGTAATCCGTCAACATGGCGACGGTTTCAGTATCCGTGTCAGTTGTGAACTCAAGGCCGTGTGTTGCGAGCTCTTCGCGTAATTCACGGAAGTTTTCGATGATGCCATTGTGCACAACGGCCACTTTGCCTGACTTGTGCGGGTGCGCGTTGTTCTCATTAGGTGCGCCGTGTGTCGCCCAGCGGGTGTGGCCAATTCCAGATTTACCTGCGAGCGGCTCATGGACCAAACGATCCCCAAGGTTCACCAGTTTGCCGATAGCGCGACGACGGTCCAAAGTGCCATCGCTAATCGTCGCAATACCGGCGCTGTCATAGCCACGATATTCTAAGCGTTTGAGCGCTTCAACGAGGATTGGTGCAACTTCATTCGTCCCAAGGACCCCTACAATACCACACATTTTAGCTGCTCCCTTTCAGTTTTACCTTCTTGGCCTGTAAGATATCGAACAATTTCTGTGCCATACCCGGTTTTGACACTTGGCGTGCACGACCGATGGCCAATGCCTCGGATTCAACGTCTGAGGTGATCACTGAACCACTGCCTGTCATAGCGCGATTGCCAACGGTGACGGGTGCAACCAGCATTGTGTTGGACCCGATAAACACATCGGCCCCAATTTCGGTGTGATGCTTTAGGACGCCATCATAGTTGCAGGTAATTGTGCCTGCGCCGATATTGCTGCGTTCACCGATTGAGGCATCGCCGATGTAGGACAGGTGATTGACCTTGGCCCCTTCAGCGATGGTTGAGTTTTTAATTTCAACAAAGTTGCCGATGCGAACGTTTTCGGACAATTCAGCGCCAGGGCGCAGGCGGGCGTAAGGGCCCACGACACTGCCGCGTGAAACATGGCAGCCCTCGAGGTGTGAAAATGCGCGGATGGTTGTGCCGGATTCGACTGTAACGTCAGGGCCAAATACCACATTTGGTTCGATGATTGTGTCCCGTCCAATGATTGTGTCCAGCGATAGGTACACGGTGTCAGGTGCAACGAGCGTTACGCCGTCTTCCATCAGTGTGAGGCGGGCGGCGGCCTGATACATTGCATCAGCGGATGCAAGTTCTGCGCGTGAGTTAACGCCGAGGGTTTCACCCTCTGAGCAGGTCACAACGGTTGCTGAATGGCCCGCATTGCGGGCAAGACCAATCACGTCTGTAAGGTAGTATTCACCAGATGCGTTGTTGTTTTTAACTTGGCTCAGCAAGTCAAATAGCAACGTGCCATTGCAGCAAATAACTCCACTATTACAGAGATTTATTCCACGTTCTTCAGGTGATGCATCTTTAAATTCAACGATGCGTTCTAGGGATGAACCATTGGTCACTAGGCGGCCATATCGGCCAGCGTCTTGTGGTTCAAAGCCAAGGACAACTACGTCCGCTTTTGCATCTAACATAGCCTGCAAGGTTTCGGGTTTCACGAACGGCGTGTCACCGTATAGGACGATCACCGTGCCCTCAAAACCTGCCAACGCGTCGGCGGCTTGGGACACGGCGTGGCCGGTGCCAAGCTGTTCGGTTTGCAATACGACCTTTGCGTCTGGGTCATAAGTTTGGGCCGCTTTGGTCACTACCTCTGCGCCGTGGCCAGCAACAATAACGGTGTGGGTCGGATCAAGTGTTGCGCCTGCGCGCATCGCGTGGACCAACATCGGTGCACCCGCGATGGGGTGAAGTACTTTTGGTAAATCAGAATTCATCCGTGTGCCTTTGCCGGCACCCAGAATAATTAAAGCAACACTCATGCAAAATCTCTTTTGTTCTATTCGCGCCCGTTTTATCCATTTGTACCAAAGGCACAAGGTATTTGGGCATCAATTGAAATTGCGGGTTGCAACACTCGCAAGCGGTTGACCGCCGAAACCATCAAAGGGGCGCAGGCTATGAAGACAGTAATTTTTGATTTGGACGGCACATTGGCCGACACCAGCGGTGATTTGATTGAGGCCGCCAATGTTTGTTTTCGTGACATGGGCGTTGGCGATATGTTGGACCCTTTAACCGATGCAGGCACGGCGCTGCGCGGGGGGCGGGCGATGTTGTCGCTGGGGCTGCAGCGTTTGGAACGTGCCAATGATGCGGATGTTTTGAATCACTATTATCCCGTACTGCTCAAGGCCTATGCCAAGGACATAGACAGCCGCACGTTGATGTATGACGGCGCGATGGATGCCGTCGAGGCCCTGAAAACGCTGGGTTACGGCGTTGGTATTGCCACGAACAAGCCCGAAGGGTTGGCAGAGGAGCTGTTACGCCGCCTTGGTGTGCGCGATGCGTTTGCATCGATGGTTGGCGCGGATACGCTGTCTGTGCGTAAACCAAACCCCGAACATTTGTTTGAGGCGGCGCGCCGTGCGGGCGGTGATCCTGCGTTGACCTGTCTGATTGGGGATACGGATACGGACCGCAATACTGCGCGCAACGCTGGTGTGCCATGTGTCTTGGTCACCTTTGGCCCTGCGGGTGGCGATATGGCAGCATTGGAGCCAGAGGCATTGTTGGACCATTATAAAGACCTGCCAGACATTGTGACCAATTTGTTGGGGTGAAGGAGTTGTTTTGGGGTTTGTAAATCTGTGTTGTGCGTCTTGACGCGCAGCACTCGTGTCAGCACAACACCCCTATGACAGAGAATTTCACTGGTAGTTTTACCCAACAAGAATCCATCCCCGAAGCTGGTATCGAGGCGGCATTGGCGGTTATGCGTCATGGCCGTTTGCACCGTTACAATACAGCGGCGGGCGAATTGTCGGAAACGGCGCTGCTGGAACAGGAGTATGCGCGATACGTGGGGGCAAAATATTGTCTTGCTGTTGCGTCTGGTGGTTATGCGATGGCGACTGCTTTGCGCGCTTTGGGCGTGGGACACGGCGATAGGGTATTGTCGAACGCCTTTACCTTGGCACCTGTACCAGGGGCGATTGCGGCCGTTGGGGCCCAACCCGTGTTTGTCGGCGTAACCGAGGGTTTGACGATTGATCTGGATGATCTTGAAGCCAAGCTTGATCAAGCCAATGTTCTACTT
>JABGTH010000159.1 GCA_018647275.1 Paracoccaceae bacterium | reverse complement strand
AGGTTGCAAACACCAAGACACGCTTCGCCAATTCCTCGTTCCCCAAGCAATTGTCGAAATGCACATGCCGCTTATCGTTTCAGAGGTCACTGATTTTTATTCAAGCAAACATCACGCCCAAAACGTTGGCACAATGTTTAGAGGTCCCGAAAATGCACTTCCGCCGAATTGGCTGCACATACCGATTGGGTATAATGGACGCGCATCGTCTGTCGTTGTGTCCGGCACCAAAATCTCACGGCCAAACGGTCAGACGAAAGCCGCCGATGCAGACATGCCATCCTTTGGCCCCTGTCAGCGTCTGGATATCGAATTAGAAATTGGTGCCATCGTTGGCGGTTCAAACCAATTAGGGCACCCGATTACGGTTGCGCAAGCCGACGAGATGATCTTTGGATATGTTTTGCTGAACGATTGGTCAGCCCGTGACATCCAAGCATGGGAATACCAACCTTTAGGTCCCTTCCAAGCCAAAGCATTTGCAACAACGATCAGCCCATGGATCGTAACGCAAACTGCACTAGAACCGTTTCGCACATCAACACCCGATCGCGAAAACGATTTATTACCTTATCTTGCTGAACCTAAGCCGATGCTTTTTGACATTGCTCTGTCTGTCTCGATGGCCCCCGCAGGGAAATCGGCCACTACAATTGCGCGTACAAATTACAATCAAATGTATTACTCCGCAGCACAACAATTGGCGCATCATGCCTCTTCAGGCTGTGTGATGCAGGCTGGTGATTTGATTGGATCGGGCACCATTTCGGGACCAGAAAAACATGAACGCGGCAGTCTTTTGGAGCTGTCGTGGGGCGGTAAAGTGCCAATCACGCTCGATACTGGTGAAACGCGAACTTTCATCGAAGATGGCGATACACTTACACTTGACGGGGCCGCCCAAAGTGAAGGGTATCAAATCGGCTTTGGCACCTGCGAAGGTACAATCGTCCCTGCACCTAAATTTCCCGCATGAAGATCATCGGGGATATCACAGTTCAGATATCTCCATGATCAAAATTATTGAAATTTATGGGTACCTTCAGTCCTCAACGTATCGCTGTGTTGCTGGTCCGCTGTATTTTTCCAACAACTCTTCGGGAACCTCACTGCCATCCACCATAAATGGCAGGATACCTTTGCGCAGCGATTTTCCGCGCATGTTGATAATATCCTCATCTGTCTTGGTGACACGCTGTGCATTACGACGCCCCCAATGGGCCAAATGCGCATACATCATCTCAAATATGTCATCATGCCCCTCACCCTTTGCAAGATCATTCAACTCATCAGGATCTTCTTGCAGGTCAAATAGCATTGGACGTAATCCACCCATCGCATGCATCAGTTTGTAGCGACCATCAAACACCATAAACAAACGGCAGTCATTGGGTTCTAATCCAAGTTTCACGCCTTGCGGTGTTGGTGAATAGTCGAACTCTGAAATAGCAACTTCGCGCCATTCCGGCGTTTCGCCGTTGAGCAATGGTACTAGCGAGCGCCCCTCAAGGATGTTCTTCTCAACCGTCCCGCCAGCTGCGTCGACAAATGTTGGGACCAGATCAATTGCTTCTACCAGCGCATCATTTGTGGTGCCGCGTGTTGCGTCTGCCTCTTTGCGTGGATCAAAAACGATCATCGGAATTTTTACAGATGGGTCATGAAATAGGTCTTTTTCACCTAACCAGTGGTCGCCCAAATAGTCACCGTGATCAGATGTAAGAACAATCATCGTGTCTTTCAACTGATCCGTTTCCTCAAGGTGATCAAGCAACACACCAAGCTGGTCATCGCATTGTTTGATCAGCCCCATGTAGGCTGGGATTACCTTTTGACGAACCTCTTCGCTTTGAAATGCGGTTGCGATCTTATTTTGCATGTACGCGCCAAAGACTGGCTGCGGATCTATCTGTTCCACGTCATCGCGCACTGGAGCAGGCACATGCTGTTCACCAAACATGTTGTGGTAAGGCGCTGGTACGATGTAGGGCCAATGCGGCTTTATAAAGCTGACGTGGGCACACCATGGGCCTTTGCCGGTGTCGCGCGCTTGATCCATGAAATCGATGGTTTGACGTGTTAACCATGGCGTCTCGCTGTCTTCTTCGCGAATATTGGCCGGCTTGTCGGCATTATCAAACATCCAACCTGTTGCCTTGTTCCCGTCGTCATCAATGCCTGCATTGGCAAAATCTGCCCACGGATTTTCAGACTCATACCCTTTGTCTTTAAGATATTCGTTATAGGGCGAACGTTTTTCGTCGTAAAAACCATCAGGCCCAGATCCCCAAAGACCATCATCCCTGATCCAAGCATCAAAACCACATTCAGCTTGGCGCGCACCAATCTCACTGTCAGGCGCCAGACCAAGCCTCGCCATACCTTCAGCGTCGGCCTTCATATGCGTTTTACCAATGAGCCAGCATTCCATACCGGCTTTGCGCAGATGATCGCCCAGGGTCTGTTCACCAACCCGCAAAGGAAAACCGTTCCATGCAGCTCCGTGCGAGGACACGTAGCGGCCTGTGTAAAAGCTCATTCGACTAGCACCACAAATGGTGGATTGGGCATAAGCGTTGGTAAACCTGACGCCCTGGGCTGCCATACGATCAAAATTTGGCGTTTCCAGGTGCGGGTGACCTGCGCAGCTTAGATAGTCAAAACGCAGTTGGTCATACATTATGAATAGGATATTCAAGGTCGCACCTCTGATTTAGGATAGAGTCGGCGCAGGGGGTATTACGCCTCATCATTTGCGTCAAAGTATTCACTTTTTCTGGGAGATGTACCAGCATTTGATCTGCTTTCCGCAGCCTCAAATTTGCAGATCCCCTTTGTACCACGTGCAAAAGCATGTCAAACTTCGGTATGGACCAAAAAAACGACATACCAAGCCAACAACAACCAAAATTCACCGCACCAAAACCAGGCAACGTAAGGTTCATTGCTGTTGACGTGGAAACCGCTGGTTATGAAAGCGCAAGCATCTGCCAAATTGGGCTCGCTTTTGTACAGTTCGACGGCTCAATCGACACATACAGCACCTACATTGATCCCAGATCCCCTTTCGGTGATGGGAATACACGTTTGCACGGCATCGATGCCAGCACGGTCTTTGGTGCGCCAGATTTCGCAGAAATACTGCCTCAACTGCGCCAAACGATGGAAACGCACCCCCTTGTTCAACACAGTCGCTTTGATGAAAAAGCGTTCGATGCTGCCTGCAATCTGAGTGGGCAACCGGTCTTAAAGTCAGTGTGGTTCGATAGCGTCAAGATCGCCCGAAAAGCATGGCCTGAGTTCAAAGGCAATGGCGGTCACGGCTTGGGACATCTCAAAACAGCACTTGGGCTAGAGTTTCAGCACCATGATGCAGGCGAAGATGCTCGCGCGGCTGCCGAAGTGGTACTGAAAGCTGAAACCGTCATGGGTGCCAAAATCAACATGCTTAGATCAACTCGCCAACTCAAGTTCGATTTTAGTTTTTGAGATCAATAAAAAAGGGGCACCGCGTGGGTGCCCCTAGGTTCGCTTACTGAGCTCAGTTATGAATACCGCTCTATTTGTTTTATGCCTGTGGCTCAGTCAGCGTCAGGGGCGAGCGCACCCGCCCCGGATCTTTAATTTCTTAGCTACAGCCTGATGTGCCGCCGCATGTGTTACACTTCATACACGTGCCGTTGCGCACCAAAGTATAGTTCCCACATTCGCCACAAGCTTCGCCCTCATAGCCTTGCATCTTTGCTTTGACCCGCGCGTCCATTGCCACGCCGCCGCTGCTGATCGCAGTGCTTGATCCAGCGGAAACAGCAGTAGCCACTTCT